>NZ_BAAHCA010000772.1:0-2401 GCF_054776295.1 Streptomyces sparsus | reverse complement strand
CGCCGCTGCGCACGGTGTCCTCGCTGGCCCGCCCGCTGCGCCGGGCGGCCCGCATCGTCATCGGCGACCCGTTCTCCCGCTACGTGCAGTTGCTCCTGTCCCTGTCCGGGCCGGACGCGGCCGTGACGGTCGTCGACGACGGCACCGCCACGATGGAGTTCGTCGCGCAGTTGGCGCAGGGCGACAAGCACCTGGTGCGCTGGCACCGCAAGGGGGCGGGTGGCGGCACCCGGGCGATGCTGTTCGCGCCGGTCTCCGCGTCGGCCCGCCGACGCCTCACCGCGACCGGCGAGCGGCCGGTCGAGGTGTTCAGCGCGATGCCCGTCGAGGCGCCGGGCGACGTGGTGGTCACCGCGAACACGTTCGCGTGGACCCGGGCCCGGTTCGGCCCGCCGCGCCTGACCCGCGGTACCGACCTGGTGGGCACCTCGCTGGTGGAGACGGGAGTGGTGGACGCCGACCGCTATCTCGACGCGGTGGTCGCCCTGACCGCCAAGCACGGCGCCACCCGGTACTTCGCGCACCGCCGGGAGAGCCCCGACAAGCTGCACCGGATATCCGGCGCGGCGGACCTGGAGATCGTCCGCCCCGACCTGCCGCTGGAGCTCGTCGCGCGGCGCGGCCCGATCGGCCGTACCATCCTGAGCTTCCCGTCCACCGTGGTCCACACCCTGCCGCTGGCGCTGGCCGGTACCGAGGTGAAGGTGGCGGTGTGCGACGTGGACCCGGCGTGGCTCACCTCCCACGCGTCACCGCGGGCGCAGAGCTTCCTGGCCGGCGTCACCACCACCGCCCGCGACGTGCACCGGCTGGCCCGCGTACCGACCCAGCCCGCCGTGTGAGAGGAGCCGAGCCCGCGACCGGGCGGACAACCGGCAGGACAACCGAGGGAACAACCGGGAGAACGACCGACGGGAGAACCGGGGAAACAACCGGGCGGGGCGACTGACGCGACCATGTGACGAACGTCATGCCATACCCAATCAAGTATGCGCTCATGCACATCAGGACTGTGAATTTTTCCCCTGTGTGGCTTAACTTTCCTTGATCAGTCGCCGGAGGCCCCCCGACTGGGCATACGCTCGGTTGGGTGAACCACCTGCTGTCACCAGAGTCCAGCACTCGGACCACCGATGAGACGTCCCTGCCCGGCACTCTCCCGGAGGCGCTCCGGGCTGAGCTCGTGGGCTTCCGCCGCGACCTCCACATGCACCCCGAGCTGGGTCATCAGGAGTTCCGCACCACCGCGGCCATCAAGGCGCGGCTGGAGCGCGCCGGGCTGCACCCGCGGGTACTGGACTCCGGAACGGGGCTGATCTGCGACATCAAGCCGAGAACGCCCGGCACCTGGGACGGCGTGCGGCCCGTTCTCGCGCTGCGCGCCGACATCGACGCGCTGCCGATCCCGGACACCAAGTCGGTGGCCTACCGCTCGACGGTCCCGGACCGCGCGCACGCCTGCGGCCACGACGTGCACACCACCGTGCTGCTCGGCGCCGGCCTGGTGCTCGCCGAGCTGGCCCGTGAGGGCCGCCTGCCGCGTCCGGTGCGGCTGGTCTTCCAGCCCGCCGAGGAGGTGCTGCCCGGCGGCGCCACGGAAGCGATCGAGAGCGGCGCGCTGGAAGGCGTCGGCCGCATCCTCGCCCTGCACTGCGACCCGCGCGTCGACGCCGGCCGCCTCGGACTGCGCACGGGCCCGATCACCTCGGCCTGCGACCGGCTGGAGGTCACCCTGGAGGGGGCCGGCGGCCACACCGCCAGGCCGCACCTGACCACCGACCTGATCACCGCCGCGGCCAAGGTCGTCACCGAGGTCCCGGCGCTGCTCTCCCGGCGGGTGGACGCCCGGTCCGGGCTGGCGCTCACCTGGGGGCAGGTCGTCTCCGGCCACGCCTGCAACGTCATCCCGCAGCACGCCGAACTGTCCGGAACCGTGCGCTGCCTCAACCTGGACGGCTGGCGCGTCGCCCCCGACCAGGTGCACGCCGCGGTCGACGAGGTGGCCGCCATGTACGGCGCCAAGTCGGAGATCAACTACATCCGCGGGGTGCCGCCCGTCGTGAACGAGCCGACCAGTACCGAGCTGCTGCGGGACGCGATGACCGCGCGCCGCGGCGCCGCCTCGGTGGAGTCGACCGAGCAGAGTCTCGGCGGCGAGGACTTCTCCTGGTACCTGGAGCACGTGCCCGGCGCGATGGCCCGCCTCGGCGTGCGGACGCCCGGCGGCCCGACCTGCGACATCCACCAGGGCGACTTCGACGCCGACGAGAGCGCCATCACCGTCGGCGTGGAGCTGTTCACCGCCGCCGCCCTGATGGACGCCGCACCCGCCGGGCCCCGCGCCTGATCCCGCAGGACCTCGCGCCCGTCACGCCCGCCCGACGACCCGACCGTGCCCCGG
>NZ_BAAHCA010000771.1:0-2405 GCF_054776295.1 Streptomyces sparsus | reverse complement strand
CGCGCTCCACACCGCCGGAGGCGGACGAGGCGTTGCGCGCGGCCCCCGAACGCAGGGCGCCGAGGAAGCGGCTCGCCTCCCGGGACGGTCGGCCGCCCGGCGAGCGGGAGAGCGCCCAGGAGAAGCTGAGGTGCTTGCGGGCCCGGGTCAGACCGACGTACAGCAGCCGGCGTTCCTCCTCGACCTGCTCGTCGGTCTTGGCGTAGGTGATCGGCATCATGCCCTCGGTGAGGCCGACCAGGGCCACGGCGTCCCACTCCAGGCCCTTGGACGCGTGCAGTGAAGCGAGTGTTACGCCCTCGACCGCCGGGGCGTGCTGCGCCGCCGCGCGTTCCCGCAGCTCCGCGACCAGGTCGGCCAGCGTCGCCGCGGGACGGGCCACGACGAAGTCCTCGGCCAGCCGCACCAGCGCCGCGAGGGACTCCCAGCGGTCGCGGGCGGCTCCCGAACCGGACGGCGGGGCCGGGGTCCATCCGCGGGAGGCCAGCAGCCGGCGGACCTTGCCCGGGACGTCCAGCCCCTCCAGCGCCGGGTCCACCGAGCCGTGTGCGGCACCCAGCAGCAGCGCCCCGGCCTCCCGGACCTCCGGCCGCTCGAAGAAGCGCTCGGCGCCGTGCAGCCGGTAGGGCACGTCCCGCGCGGCCATCGTCTGCTCGTACAGGGCGGACTGCGCGTTGATGCGGTAGAGCACCGCGATCTCGCTGGCCGGCACCCCGCTGTCCATCAGGCGACGCACCTGCCGGGCGGTGCCCTCCGCCTCGGCCACCTCGTCGGGGTACTCGTGGAAGATGGGCTCGGGGCCCTTCTCCCGCTGCGAGACGAGGTCCAGCCGGTGCTCGGCGTTGCGGCCCCGGGCGCCGTCGAGCAGTTTGTTCGCCAGGTGCACGACCTGCGGGGTGGACCGGTAGTCGCGCACCAGCTTGACCACCGTCGCCGCGGGGTAGCGGCGGCGGAAGCCGAGCAGGTGGTCGGGGGTGGCGCCGGTGAAGGAGTAGATCGTCTGGCTGGCGTCCCCGACGACGCAGAGGGTGTCCCGCTCCCCCAGCCACAGCTCGAGCAGGCGCTGCTGCAACGGGTTGACGTCCTGGTACTCGTCGACGACGAAGTGCTCGTACTGCCGGTGGACCTGCTCGGCGATGTCGGGCTTCTCCTGGAGGATGCCGACCATCAGCAGCAGCACGTCCTCGAAGTCCATCAGGCGGCGCTCGAGCTTCAGCCGCTCGTAGGCGTCGTAGACGGCGCGGATCTCGGCCGGGTCGCGCGGGGCGTCCCGGCCGTGCTTGCGGAGTGCCTGCGGGTACTGGTCAGGGATGGTCTGGGTGGTCTTCGCCCATTCGATCTCCCCGGCCAGATCCCTCAGCTGGGTGCGGTCGAGCCGGACGCCGTGCGCCTCCGCGGCCTCCCTGACGAGGTGGATCTTGCGGTCCATGAGCTGCGGCAGCGGCAGGTCGCCGCCGACCGCCCGCGGCCAGAAGAACTGGAGCTGGCGCAGCGCAGCGGAGTGGAAGGTGCGGGCCTGGGCGCCCGTCACCCCGAGCTGACGCAACCGGCCGCGCATCTCCCCGGCGGCCCGGTTGGTGAAGGTCACCGCCAGTACGTTGGCCGGTTTCAGCACCCCGGAGCGCACCCCGTACGCGATCCGGTGGGTGATGGCGCGGGTCTTGCCCGTGCCCGCGCCGGCCAGCACGCACACCGGCCCGCGCAGCGCCGTCGCCACCTCGCGCTGCTCCGGGTCGAGCCCGTCGAGCACCGCGTCGGCCGTGTCGGGCGACTGCGGGAAGAGTGGGGAGTGCGTTGCTGAGGTCACTCCGCCATGCTGCCATTGCCGCCGGGACACCCGGGACGTGTGTCCACAGGCGGGCAGGACCGGTCATACGAGATACCGGGGCTGTGGACGGGCGGCGACAAGGGGATCAGGCGGGCTGAGAGGGTAGGAGGGTACGCGTGGGAATGCCCGGGGAACGCGGCACGTTCCCCCGATGCTGTGCCGTGGACGCCGTCCCTGAGGGGAGGGCCCCGGAGGGCGCAGCCACCACGACCGGCCGCAGCCGATCACAACCAGAGGGAGCGCGAAGACCCATGGCGGGAACCGTGACGATGTACAGCACCACCTGGTGCGGATACTGCCGTCGGCTCAAGGGCCAGATGGACCGCGAGGGGATCGGGTACACCGAGGTCAACATCGAGCACGACGCGGAGTCGGCCGCCTTCGTGGAGAAGGCCAACGGCGGCAACCAGACGGTGCCCACCGTGCTCGTGGTCGCGCCCTCGGGAGCCGAGTCGGTCATGACCAACCCGTCGCTGGCCCAGGTCAAGCAGGCCCTGGAGGGCTGAGACCGCCCAGCCGGGCGCGGCCCTCGGTCCCGGCGCCCCGGTGCGTCCGCCGCACCACTCGGGCGCCGGGG
>NZ_BAAHCA010000770.1:0-2407 GCF_054776295.1 Streptomyces sparsus | reverse complement strand
GGCCGCCCGCGCGCAGGGCAGCGCGCCGTGACCGTAGCCGTCGGCCTTCACCACGGCCATCACCTCGGCACCGGACGCATGGGCGCGCAGGGCGCGCACGTTGGCGCGCAGGGCGTCGAGGTCGATGTCGGCGCGCAGCCTGGGCCGCGCGTGTGGTGCGGTGTTCACCGGTCCAGTGTCTCAGGGCCGCGGCGCGGGACGCCCGCGTCCCCGCCGGGGCGGCCCGGCGGGGACGGGTGGACGTTCGGTACGGGTGCGGCGGGCGCGTGGCCTCAGTCCGTCTTGCCGCGGCCCGTGACGGCGTCGCGCATGCGGTCGACGAGACCGACGCCGGGGGCCAGCAGCTTGTTGGCCGGCGGCGTGTCGGGCGCGCTCGGGTGCGGGCGGGTGGGAGCCATGCTCTTGGCCCGGCGCACCTGGTCGCCCAGTTCGTTGAGCTTCTCCTCACCGGCGGCGGCCCGCAGCCGGGGGAAGAGGTTCTGCTCCTCGTCGGCGACGTGGGCGCGGATCTCCTCCATGAGCTTGCCGGTGAGCCGGTCGAACTCCGGGTCGCCCGGCTCGACCCCCTCCAGGTCCTTCATAATCTGCTCGGCGGTCGCGTGCTCCTTGAGCTCCTTGTCGGCGATCACGTCGCCGTCGGGCAGGTACTCACGGACGGCCGGGTAGAGGTAGGCCTCCTCCGCGACGGAGTGCCGGACCAGTTCGATGGTCGCCTGCTCCACGTACGTCTTGCGGTCCTTGTCCCCCACGGGCAGGCCGTCGATGCGCCCGAAGATGTCCTCCACCTCGCGGTGGTCGGTGACCAGTTCGTCGATGACGTTGCCGCCGTGTCCCATTGCTTACGGTTTCCCCTCTGGGTCGGTCTCCCGCCGTGCGGGCTGACACCGGTTCGGGTATCCCGTGCCGGCCCGCTGTAACGCGGAACGTGCCGCCGATGCACCGGCCGGTCCCGCCGCGGACGGACGGCGGGGCGCCGGGAGGACGGGCGGGACGCACGGGGCCGCACGCGCCGGGGGCGGTGTGGCCAGGGCCACGGTGGGGCACGGCCGGCGCCCGGACTCAGTCGGCCCGGAGTGGGTACCGGGACGCTGCCCCCGGACGGCGTCCCGGTCGACCGGACGGTCTTCCGCTCCCCGTACGTGTCCCGGTACCCGGCGCCCCGGGCGGGCCCCTCCGCAGACACCCCGACCCCGTGCCCCCAAGGTGTGTGATGTCCCCCGAAGCGAAGAGCAGCCCGATGCGGCACGCCGCGAAGACGGTCCGGGCCGAAGCCCGCTACGTGTGGTCGGCGGCCGTGCGGGCGGTGCGGCAGTCGGGCCGGGAACGCGACCTGCTCGTGCAGTCGCTCAAGAGCGCGCTGGCCGCGCTGGCCGCCTGGGCGCTGGCGTCCTGGTGGCTGCCGGACACCCTGTCGCTGATGGCGCCCTGGGTGGCGGTGGTGCTGGTGCAGGCCACCGTCTACCGCTCCGTGTCGCAGGGCGTGCGGCAGGCTGCCGCCATCCTGCTGGGCACGGCGCTGGCCACCGGCACCGCCCTGACCGTGGGCCACACCGTGATCGCGCTCGCGCTGGTGCTGCCGGTGACGCTGCTGATCGGCAACTGGCCGCGCTTCGGCGGCCAGGGCATCGCCGTGGCCACCTCGGCGATCTTCGCCGTGACCGGTGGCGACCTGACGCTGATGGTCAGTGTCGAGCGGGTCCTCGCCGCGCTGATCGGCGCCGTGGTGGGGATCGCGGTCAACGCGCTGGTGTTCCCGCCGGCCTATCTGCGCAGCAGCGAGGAGACCCTGCTCGGCATGACCCGGGAGGCCGGCGCGGTACTCGACGAGATGGCCGACGGGCTGAGCGAGGGACTGGACCCGGAACGCGCACAGCGCTGGTTCGACCGGGCGGACCGGCTGCCGCAACGCGTCGAGGACGTGCGGTCGGCACTGGAGTGGAGCCAGGAGAGCATGCGCATGAACCTCACCTACCGGCGCAGGCTGCCCGGGTTCGCGACCGACATCTCGACCCACGACGTCGTGAACACGCTGTGGCACGTCAGCGACCACATCAGGGACATGACGCGCACCCTGCTGGAGGCCGCCGAAAGCCGCAGGGAGGACGGATACCCGGTGCTCGGGCTGGCCGACACCTACGCGGACTTCCTCCGGGTCGTGGCGCGGGCGGTCACCACCTACGGAGAGTCCACCGTCAGCGACGAGGAGAGCGGCCAGCAGGACCTCGCCGAGGCCGTGGAGCGGATGGACGCCGCCCACGACCAACTCCACCAGCAGTTCGGAGAGCTGCCCGCGCCGGACTCGGCCGACGTGGAACTGCTCGGCCCGCTGCTCGCCGAGGCCCGCCGCCTCTCCCGGCAGCTCCGCACCTGAGCCGCCGGCCGGCCGCCGCGGGAGCCCGTCCGTGCC
>NZ_BAAHCA010000769.1:0-2407 GCF_054776295.1 Streptomyces sparsus | reverse complement strand
AGGGGCACGCGGGGCGGCAGCACCACCGGAAGCGCGAAGGGCGGCGCCCCCGGGCCGCCCGCCCGCGCCGTCTCCGGCGTCTCGGGACGCTCCGGTTCCTCCAACCGGGTCAGGGCGCGGCTGGCGCGGCTGGGCGTGCAGCGCTCCAGCCCGTACAACCCGGTGCTGGAACCGCTGCTGCGGATAGTGCGCAGCCACGACCCGAAGGCCGACACCGCGACGCTGCGCCAGATCGAGCGGGCGTACCAGGTCGCCGAGCGCTGGCACCGCGGCCAGAAGCGCAAGAGCGGCGACCCGTACATCACCCACCCGCTGGCCGTGACGACGATCCTGGCCGAGCTGGGCATGGACCCGGCCACGCTGATGGCCGGGCTGCTGCACGACACCGTCGAGGACACCGAGTACGGCCTGGAGACGCTGCGCCGCGACTTCGGCGACCAGGTCGCCCTGCTCGTGGACGGCGTCACCAAGCTGGACAAGGTCAAGTTCGGCGAGGCCGCGCAGGCCGAGACGGTGCGCAAGATGGTCGTCGCCATGGCCAAGGACCCCCGCGTCCTGGTCATCAAGCTCGCCGACCGGCTGCACAACATGCGGACCATGCGCTTCCTGCGGCGGGAGAAGCAGGAGCAGAAGGCCCGCGAGACGCTGGAGATCTACGCGCCGCTCGCCCACCGGCTGGGCATGAACACCATCAAGTGGGAGCTGGAGGACCTCGCCTTCGCGATCCTCTACCCCAAGATGTACGACGAGATCGTGCGGCTGGTCGCCGAACGCGCGCCCAAGCGCGACGAGTACCTGGCGATCGTCACCGACGAGGTGCAGTCCGACCTGCGCGGCGCGCGGATCAAGGCCACCGTCACCGGGCGGCCGAAGCACTACTACTCCGTCTACCAGAAGATGATCGTCCGCGGCCGGGACTTCGCCGAGATCTACGACCTGGTGGGCATCCGGGTCCTCGTCGACACCGTCCGCGACTGCTACGCGGCGCTGGGCACCGTGCACGCGCGGTGGAACCCCGTGCCGGGGCGGTTCAAGGACTACATCGCGATGCCCAAGTTCAACATGTACCAGTCGCTGCACACGACGGTCATCGGCCCCGGCGGCAAGCCCGTCGAGCTCCAGATCCGGACCTTCGACATGCACCGCCGCGCCGAGTACGGCATCGCGGCGCACTGGAAGTACAAGCAGGAGGCCGTGGCCGGCGCCTCCAAGGTCCGCACCGACATCCCCAAGGGGGCTGGGCAGGACACCGTCAACGACATGGCGTGGCTGCGGCAGCTGCTGGACTGGCAGAAGGAGACGGAGGACCCCAGCGAGTTCCTGGAGTCGCTGCGCTTCGACCTGTCCCGCAACGAGGTCTTCGTCTTCACCCCCAAGGGCGACGTCATCGCGCTGCCCGCCGGAGCGACACCCGTCGACTTCGCGTTCGCCGTGCACACCGAGGTCGGCTACCGGACCATCGGCGCGCGGGTCAACGGACGCCTGGTGCCGCTGGAGTCCACCCTCGACAACGGCGACACCGTGGAGGTCTTCACCTCCAAGTCGGCCGGGGCCGGCCCCTCCCGCGACTGGCTGGGCTTCGTCAAGTCACCCCGGGCCCGCAACAAGATCCGTGCGTGGTTCTCCCGCGAGCGGCGGGACGAGGCCATCGAGCAGGGCAAGGACGCCATCGTGCGGGCCATGCGCAAGCAGAACCTGCCGATCCAGCGCATCCTCACCGGCGACTCGCTGGTGACCCTCGCGCACGAGATGCGCTACCCGGACATCTCCTCGCTCTACGCGGCCATAGGCGAAGGCCACGTCGCCGCACAGAACGTCGTGCAGAAGCTGGTGCAGGCGCTCGGCGGCGAGGAGGCCGCCAACGAGGACATCGCCGAGACCGCGCCCCCCATGACGGGCCGCAGCAAACGCCGCTCCGGCTCCGACCCCGGCGTGATCGTCAAGGGCGTCGAGGACGTCTGGGTGAAGCTGGCGCGCTGCTGCACGCCGGTGCCGGGTGATCCCATCATCGGCTTCGTGACCCGCGGCAGCGGCGTCTCCGTGCACCGCGCGGACTGCCTCAACATCGAGTCGCTCTCCCGTGAGCCGGAGCGCATCCTCGACGTCGAGTGGGCGCCGACCCAGTCGTCGGTCTTCCTGGTCGCCATCCAGGTCGAGGCGCTGGACCGCTCCCGGCTGCTGTCGGACGTCACCCGGGTGCTGTCCGACCAGCACGTCAACATCCTGTCGGCGGCCGTGCAGACCTCCCGGGACCGGGTGGCGGTCTCCCGGTTCACCTTCGAGATGGGCGACCCCAAGCACCTCGGGCACGTACTGAAGGCGGTCCGCGGTGTGGACGGCGTCTACGACGTCTACCGCGTCACCTCCACCCGCCGCCCCTGACCCCGGCGCCCCCGGCGCCCCCGCC
>NZ_BAAHCA010000768.1:0-2410 GCF_054776295.1 Streptomyces sparsus | reverse complement strand
CTGCGGCCCCCAGCCCTGCGCCCCAGCCCTGCGGCCACCGGGGCTCCGGCCCCTCGCCGCGCCCTGCCGGACGCCCCGAGGGCGCGTTACCAGCGCTGCGGCGGGTTGGGGTAGCCGTTGCTGTCGTAAGGGTAGGGGGACGGCTCCGGTTCGGCGTCCCGCTGCTGCGGCACCCACATTCCGTCCGCCGGCGCCTGCTGCGCCGCCGGGTACTGGCCGGCGGGATCGGAGTGGGCGCCGGAGTCGTAGCCGCCGTCCCAGGTGCCGCCGCTCTGGCCGTAGCCTGCGTCGCCCTGCCCGTACCCGGCGTTGTACCCGTACTGCGGGTGGGAGGCCGCTCCCTGGTCCTGCCCGTAGGAGCCGCTCTGCGCGGGATCGCCGGAGTAGCCCTGGCCCGCGTCGTAACCGCCCTGCTGGTAGCCGCCCGTGCCGTAGCCGGCCTGCGGATAGCCGCCGCTGTCGTAGCCCGCCGAGTCGTAGCCGGAGTACCCCGAGGACGGCGCGTAGCCGCCCGTGTCGCCGTAGCTCTGCGACTGTGCGGACGCCGGGGAGCCGCCCACGTAGGGGTCGGAGTAGGCGGCGTAGGCCGTCGGCTGCTCGGCCGGATAACCGAAGCCCCCCGCGTAGCCGTGCTCCGCGGGGGACGGGGTCGCGTCCTGCTCCGACCGGCCCTGCGCGTCCGGGTGGCCGGGCTGCTGGACGCCGGACGCGTACGGGTCGGGGCGCTGCCCCCACACGTCGGTCTCGGCGAACTCGTCGACCGCCGCGGCCGGTTCGGAGCCGCGGTCGTAGACGCCGTACTGGCCGGTGTCGTCCGGCATCGGCTCGAGCTTGTAGGAACCGGCCGCCGCGGGCTGCCACGCGGCCGTCTCCTCCAACTCGGAGACCTCCAGCACCGGTTCGGCGTGCCGCTTGGCGTCCTGGCCGTTCGCCTGGTCCGGGCGCCGCCGCTTGCTGGCACCGGGCATGCCGCCCAGTGCCCAGCCGGTGGAGAAGCCCTGCCGGAAGGAGAGGGTGACGAACGTCTGGCCGACCGCGAAGGCCGCCGTGCCGGCGCCGATCACCCAGACGGAAGGCATGAGCACGCCTATGACCACTCCGAGAAAGCCGAAGAAGGCGAGCAGCCGCCAGCGCAGCCGCGCCTTGTACTGCAGCAGCACCTCGCCCAGCAGCCACAGTGCGACCACGCCGAATGCGATGTAGAGGACCGCCCAGCCCATGTACGCCCCCTCACCGGATCTTCAGGACCGCCGGTGCAGCCCCAGATTCTCGTAGATTTCCAGCGTCGCCGTGGAGTGGTTGAGCGTGATGAAGTGAAGGCCGGGGATGTCCTCGGCCATCAGCCTCGCGCAGAGCTCCGTGGCGTACTCGATCCCGACCGAGCGTACAGCCGCCGGATCGTCCTTGACTGCGAGGATCCGCTTCGCCAGCTCCGGCGGGAACGAGGCGTTGCTCAACTGCGCGAACCGTTCGATCTGCCGCACGTTCGTGACCGGCATGATCTCCGGAATGATGGGGGTGTCGCAACCCGCCGCGGCGACCCGGTCGCGCAGGCGGAGGTAGTCGTCCGGATAGAAGAACATCTGGGTGATCGCGTAGTCCGCGCCGGCCCGGCACTTGTTGACGAAGTGGCGGACGTCGGTGTCCCAGTCCGACGAGCGGGGGTGCATCTCCGGGTAGGCCGCCACGCCGACGCAGAAGTCACCCGACTCCTTGATGAGTTCGACGAGTTCCGACGCGTACGTGACGCCCTGCGGGTGCGGCACCCACTCCCCCAGCGGGTCGCCGGGCGGATCGCCGCGCAGCGCCAGCATGTTCCTGATGCCCGCGCCCGCGTACTGGCCGATGATGTTGCGCAGGTCGGCCACCGAGTGGTCCACCGCGGTCAGGTGCGCGACCGGGGTCAGCGTGGTGTCCGTCGCGATGCGCTCGGTGGCGCGGACCGTGCCCTCCCGGGACGATCCGCCCGCGCCGTACGTCACCGAGACGAACGTCGGCCCGACCGACTCGATGCGGCGGATGGCGTTCCACAGCGTCCGCTCGCCCTTGTCCGTCTTCGGAGCCATGAACTCGAAGGAGTAGGAACGCTCGCCGGAGGCGAGCAGCTCACGGATGGTGCGCGCGTGATCGGTCCGGGTGGAGGAGATGCCGAGGGCCATACCGGCAGGCTAACCGGCGCACGCCCGTGCTCGGCAGGGCGTTCCAGCCACTGGACAGCCCGCCGGGACGAAACGGCAGCTCAGCGCTCCCGCAGCCGCCTGCTGAGATGCCGGGCCGCGGCTTCCGGGTCGTCGGCGGCGGTGAGGGCGCGCACCACCACGACCCGGCGGGCCCCGGCGTCGAGCACCTCGTCCAGGTTGTCGGCGTTGACGCCGCCGATGGCGAACCAGGGCCGCGGCTCGGCCGCCTC
>NZ_BAAHCA010000767.1:0-2413 GCF_054776295.1 Streptomyces sparsus | reverse complement strand
CGCCCGTCTCGACGAGGACGGCCTCCGGCAGGCCCTCCTCGACCTCGGTGACCTGCCGGACGGCTGGGTGCCCGACACCGAGGGGGCCGCCGAGGAGCGCGGCATAGGCGTTCCCCAGCCCGCCGGCGACCCCTGCCGGACGCTGTTCCAGGACCCGGCCGAGACGGCCGCCGACACCCGGTTCGCCCGCTCCCCGGTGGGCCCGTTCGTCACCACCAGGACCGGCGCCCACGACAGCGCGGAACACGCCGGGCAGGCGCTGCGGGACTTCGAGCGGGCCGCCGGGGAGTGCACCCGCTTCCGGATCACCGAAGGCACCGGGGCGGACAGCGGACCCGTCGCCTACGAGGCCCGCGACCTCGCGCTGCCGCTGCTCGGTGACGACAGCGTCGCGCTGCGCTTCGTGCGCCGCGGACCGGGCGACGACCGGCTCACCGTGGTCGCCGACGTGGTCTACGCCCGGGTCGGCGCCGCCACCGTGCACCTGGCCCAGGCCGGCCCCGAGGAGCCGGACGGTGAAGGAGTGGAACCGCTGATGCGCCGGGCCGTCGAGAAGCTCGGCGAGGTCGCCGAATACGGCGAACCGCCGCCCACCGAGGGCTTCCCGGATGTCACCCAGCTCAGGGCCGCACCGTATGCTCGCCCGTATGAGTGACGCGCCCGCCGTGGACCCCGAGGACCGCAAGATCATCACCCTGGCGCGCAGCCCCCGCGCCCGCAACCAGGTGCCCGAGGGTGCGGCCGTGCGCGACGAGACGGGACGCACCTACGTCGCCGGCACCGTCGCGCTGGCCTCCCTGCGGCTCAGCGCGCTCCAGACGGCCGTCGCGATGGCCGTCGCCTCGGGCGCCTCCTCGCTGGAGGCCGCCGCGGTCGTCTCCGACACCGACACCCTGCCGGCCGCCGACCTGGACGCGGTACGGGACCTCGGAGGGGCCGGCACCCCCGTGCTGCTCGCGGCCCCCGACGGAACGCTGCGCACCGCCGACGCGGTCTGAGCCCGTGGCGGACTTCTTCACCGACCGCAGGATCGCCTGGATCCTGACCGTGATCGGGACCGCGCTGCTGGCCGGCGTGGCCGTCGAGTGGGCCCTCGGTGAGGGCCTCGACGTGCCGCCGCTCGCCCTCGGTCTCTTCCTGCTGCCGGAGGGCCTGCACCAGCTGGCCCGCTCCCACGACCGGCCCGTGCTCGCCCGCCGGGCACGGCTGCTGACCGGCTTCGCGGTCACCGCCGCCGGCGTCGTGGTGTGGGCCTCGCTCGTCTGGGACTGGGCGGGCGGACGCGGCACCGACTGGTGGGTGCTCGCGGCCGGCCTGCTGCTCCTGCCGGCCGGTGCGCTGGCGCTGGCCGGGGTCGTCGCCGGGCGGCGGTCGGGCCGGGCCGGGCGATCAGGGAGAATGGGCCCATGAGCGAACCTTCCCCCGCGTCCCCGCACCGCGCCGGCTTCGCGTGCTTCGTCGGCCGCCCGAACGCGGGCAAGTCGACGTTGACCAACGCGCTGGTCGGTACGAAGGTCGCGATCACCTCGAACCGCCCGCAGACCACCCGGCACACGGTGCGCGGCATCGTGCACCGCCCCGACGCGCAGCTGGTGCTGGTCGACACCCCCGGCCTGCACAAGCCGCGCACCCTGCTGGGCGAGCGCCTCAACGACGTGGTGCGGACCACGTGGTCCGAGGTCGACGTCATCGGCCTGTGCATCCCCGCCGACCAGAAGCTGGGCCCCGGTGACCGGTTCATCGCCGCGGAGCTGGCGGGTCTGAAGAAGACCCCGAAGGTCGCGGTGATCACCAAGACCGACCTGGTGGACTCCCAGAAGCTGGCCGAGCAACTCATCGCGGTGGACCGCCTCGGCAAGGACCTCGGCCTGGAGTGGGCGGAGATCGTGCCGGTCTCGGCGGTCGGTTCCAGCCAGGTCGACCTGCTGGCCGACCTGCTGGCGCCGATGCTGCCCGAGAGCCCGCCGCTGTACCCGGACGGTGACCTCACCGACGAGCCGGAGCAGGTCATGGTCGCGGAGCTGATCCGGGAGGCGGCCCTGGAGGGAGTGCGGGACGAACTCCCGCACTCCATCGCGGTGGTCGTCGAGGAGATGATCCCCCGGGAGGACCGGCCCGCCGACCGCCCGCTGCTGGACATCCACGCGAACGTCTACATCGAGCGGCCCAGCCAGAAGGGCATCATCATCGGGCCCAAGGGCAGCCGGCTCAAGGATGTCGGCACCAAGTCCCGCAAGCACATCGAGGCGCTGCTCGGCACGCCCGTCTATCTCGACCTGCACGTGAAGGTCGCCAAGGACTGGCAGCGCGACCCGAAGCAGCTGCGCAAGCTCGGTTTCTGACCGGCCCGGCGGCCCGCCCGGGGCGGGCCCCGGACCGTGTTGCCCGCGGGGCCGGGTGCCCGACCGCCTCG
>NZ_BAAHCA010000766.1:0-2414 GCF_054776295.1 Streptomyces sparsus | reverse complement strand
CGCGTCCGCGGGGTGCGCGCCCGGAGCCGGGCAGTCGACCGCGCGGCAGGTGCACCGCGGGGTGCCGCCGTCGTCGCTGCCGGTCTCCAGCCAGGTGCCGGGAAACACGTCCCAGTGCCGCTCCTGCGCGTAGCGGACCGCGTGTTCGAGCAGTGTCTCCCCCCGCTGTTGGGGGATCTGGGGGGCTGCGGTGACTCCTGAGGTGACTCCGATGGTCTCTTCCACGCACTTCACAACTGCACGTACCACCAGGGGTTACGGCCCTCTTCGCCATCACCGAGGCGATACGTTCCGCCCGCCGCCGAGCGGCCGGTCGGCGGCGGGCGGGGGGAGGGCGCATCGGTGCACAGGCGGGGGCGCGCGCCGCAGGGGTCGGTCTCGGATGGGTAGTCACCTCTGCGGTGTGATGCCGGGGTCCGCCGGGATTTTCCGCATATGCACTGGGCAGTGTTGCTCCGTTGCTCCGCTGCTCCGTCGTCGCGCAGGCCGGTGTCCCGTAGCGGGCGCCGGTCAGCGCCGGTCAGCGAAGTGCGCCATCGATGCACGTCCGCCATCACCCACGAGGGGGGAGCCGCCCATGGCCGCCAGGCCGCTCGTAGCGAGGCAGCCCAACGAACGGCTGCAAGCACTCATCCAGGAGGCAGGCTGCTCCAACGCCGGCCTGGCCCGCCGCGTCAACCTGGTCGGCGCCGAACACGGCCTCGACCTGCGGTACGACAAGACCTCGGTGGCCCGGTGGCTGCGCGGCCAGCAGCCGCGCGGCCGGGCCCCGGGCATCATCGCCGAGGCACTGGGCCGCAAGCTGTCCCGGGCCGTCACCATCGACGAGATCGGCATGGCCAACGGCAAGAACCTCGCCGCCGGGGTCGGACTCCAGTTCGCCTCCTCGGTGCCGGCCGCCGTCGAACAGGTCAGTGAGCTGTGGCGCAGCGACGTCGGGCGCCGCGAGTTCCTCACCGGCCGGTCGGTCGCCGCCTCCGCGCTGGTCGAGCCCAGCCGGGACTGGCTGATCAGCGGGGCCGACCCGCAGGTGGCCAGGACGGCGGGCCCGCGGGTCGGCGCCGCCGACGTGGAGGCCGTCCGGGCCACGACCGCGGCACTGTCCGAGCTGGACCACCGCTTCGGCTCCGGCCACGTACGGCCGGTCGTCGTGCACTACCTGAACAGCGTGGTCGCCGGCATGCTCGCCGGCTCCTACCGGGAGACCATCGGACGGGAGTTGTTCGCCGCCGTCGCCCGACTCACCGAACTGGCCGGTTACATGGCGGTCGACACCGGCCAACCCGGTCTGGCACAGCGCTACTACATCCAGGCGCTGCGGCTGTCCCAGGCAGCCGGTGACCGCGGTTACGGCGGTTACGTACTGGCCGCCGGCATGAGTCATCTCGCCGGTCCGCTGGGCAACCCCCGGGAGATCACCCAGCTGGCGAGGGCCGCGCAGGAAGGCAGTCGCGGCCAGGTCACCCCCCGGGTGGAGGCGATGTTCCTCGCCGCCGAGGCCCGCGGCCACGCCCTGCTCGGTGACGGCCGGGCCTGCCAACTCGCCGCCGGACAGGCCCTGTCCGCCTTCGAGCGGGCCGAGGCGGCGACCGACGCGGGGGACGACCCCCCGTGGATCGCGCACTTCGACGCGGCGTACCTCGCGGACGAGTTGGCGCACTGCCACCGGGACCTCGGCCAGCCGGTGCCCGCGGCGCGCCGGGCCGAGGAGGCGCTGGCCCGACTCGACGAGCGCCGCACCAGACGCCGTGCGATCGGGTTGCTGCTGCTGGCCGACGCGCAGGTACAGCAGCGCGAGATCGACCGCGCCTGCCACACGGGGGCCCGGGCGCTGGAACTGCTCACGGGGCTGCGCTCCGAGCGCGGCCAGGAGTATCTGGACGCCTTCCACCAGCGGCTGGAGCCCTACGCGCAGGAGCCGGTCGTCCGTGAGTTCACCGCCCGGGCCCGGTTGGAGGTCGCGGCCTGAGGCGGACGGGACACCTCGGTTCCGCCGGCCGCGGCGACGCCGGCGGAACCTCCCGCAGGCCGCCCGGCCGTGCGGGGCCTGTCACCTGTCCGCCGGGGCGTCTGCGTCTACCCGCCCGGACCGGTCGGTAACCGGGGAGGACGTGGTCGGTTGTGCGAAAGACCCGGTAGCGTTGCCGACGGTCTGTAAGTCGGATGAACACTCGCACGAACGAGGAGTCCCGGTGACAACGCACAGCGGACAGGGCGACGAGCCGCGCGAGGGAATCGTGCTGCCGTCGAACGGTGAGCCGTGGTTCCCGGGACGGCAGGAGGCGGCACCGGTCTCACCCCCGGCCGGACGGCCCTGGGACGAGCCGTGGGGCCCCGGGGCCGATGAGCCACCTTCCACCGGCGCCGCCGCGCCGCTGCCGCCGCACGCCCCGACTCAGGGCCCGTCCCACCCG
>NZ_BAAHCA010000765.1:0-2415 GCF_054776295.1 Streptomyces sparsus | reverse complement strand
GGACGGCTCCGGGCCCGGGGAGTGGCAGCCGGCGACCTCGTGGGGCTGCTCACCGAGCCCGGGTGCGACGCCGTCGCCGGTGTGGTCGGCATCCTGCGCGCCGGGGCCGGATGGGTCCCGCTGGACGCCGGGCATCCGGCAGCCCGGCTCACCGCCCAGCTGGCCCGAACCGGTGCCAGGGCCCTCGTCTGCCACTCCGCCACCCGCGCCACCGCGGACTCCCTGGCCGTTCCCGTCACCATCGACGTGGACAGCACAACACCGGGACCGGGCTCGTCGCCGAACCCGAGCCCGGCTCCGGACCTCGCTCCCGAACCGTCCGCTCCCGACCTGCCCTGGCCGGAGGCCATCGCCTACGTGATCTTCACCTCCGGCTCGACCGGGCGCCCGAAGGCCGTTCCCGTCACGCACCGGTCGCTGGCCAACTACCTGGACTGGGCGCTGCACACCTTCGGCTACCACGCGGGGGACCGGCTCGCCCAGACCGCCTCCCTCTGCTTCGACGCCTCGGTACGCCAACTGCTCGCCCCGCTCCTTGTGGGCGCCACCGTGGTCACCGTGCCCCGCGAGCTGGTACGCGACCCCGACCTGCTGCTCGACCGCGTCGAGTCCGCCCGCGTCACCGTGTGGAGCTCGGTGCCGACGCTCTGGGAACGGCTGCTCACGGCCGCCGAACGCCGCGTCCGGCGGGGTGCCCCGCCGCCCGACCTCTCCGCGCTGCGCTGGGTGCACGTGGGTGGTGAGGCGCTGCCCGCCGCCCAGGTCAGGCGCTGGTTCGACCTGTTCGGAGGTGGCCGGCGAGTCGCCAATCTCTACGGCCCCACCGAGACCACGATCAACGCCACCTGCCACGTCATCGACAGCCGTCCCGGTGACGACGTGCGGCAACTGCCGATCGGCCGTCCCGTCGCAGGGACGGACGTGAGAGTGGTGGCACCCGACGGCAGGCGCTGCGAGCCGGACGAAGCCGGTGAGCTGCTCATCGCCGGTATCGGCCTGAGCCCCGGCTACCTCGGCGAACCGGAGCTGACCGCGGCGGCGTTCACCGAGCGGGACGGGCGCCGCTGGTACCGCAGCGGAGACCTCGTCCGCCAACGCCCCGACGGCCTGCTCGACTTCCTCGGCCGACTCGACGACCAGGTGAAGGTCAGAGGCCACCGGGTGGAGCCGGGTGAGATCGAGGCCGCGCTGCTCACCCATCCCGGCGTCGCCAGAGCAGCCGTCGTCCATCGTGACGACCGCCTCACCGCCTTCGTGGAGCCCGACCGGGACCTGCCGGCGCCGGACCCCGTGACCCTGCGCGCCCACCTGGCACGGCAGCTGCCGGACTACATGCTGCCGGCCCGCATCCACCACGTGCCGACGATGCCCCTCACCGACACGGGCAAGACGGACCGACGCCGCCTCACCTCTCCGGAGGCACTGCCGGACCACCCCACGACACAGCCGACGCCCGCCACCGGACCGGCGCCCAGCGCGGCCACCGACTGCGGGACAGCACCCCGCACCCGCACCGAACGCCGACTGGCCGAGGTGTGGTCGGCGCTGCTCGACGTCCCCCACGTGTACCGGGAGGACGACTTCTTCGCCCTCGGCGGTGACTCCCTGCTCGTCCTGGAGGTCTTCGCCCGACTGGAACCGGACTTCCCCGCCCTGCCCCGACCGACCGCCATCTACGACCACGGCACCCTGGCCGCACTCGCCGCCACCATCGACGCGACCACCCGGCGGGCGGACGCCCGACCAGCGCCCGACGCCCGCCCTGCCCCCGGCACCTGCCCTGCCCCCGACGCCCGCCCGGCTCCGGACGCCGTCCGGGCCGGAGACGGAGGCCCGGCCCCAGCGCCCGTCACGCCCTACCCGCTCACCCCCACCCAGCGCGGCTTCCTGCTGGCGGAGACGCTTGCGCCCGGCAGCGGCTCGGCCTGGCTCGCCCGACTCCGACTCCGGGGGACCCTGCGCCCCGCCGACTTCCAGCGCGCCGTCGACCTGCTGGTCACGCGCCATCCCATGCTGCGTACCGTTTTCCCCGCCGGGGCCAGACCGCCGGTCCAGCAGGAGCTGCCTCCCGCGCTGCGTCTCCCCGTCGACTTCGAAACCCTCACCTCACCGGCGGAGTTGGAGGACCGTGTCGCCGCGGAGCGGCGCCGCCGCTTCGAACCGTGGGCCTGGCCGCTGCTGCGCCTGAGGCTGCTCACCCTGGCGCCGGACGAGCACGTCCTCGTGGTGCACGCCCACCACCTCATCGGGGACGGCTACAGCGCGGCTCTGCTGGGCCGCGAACTGCTCACCGCCCACGCAGCGTTGGCCCGCGGTGAGACGCCGCACCTCCCGCCGCTGCGCAGCACCTTCCGCGACCACGTCGCGCTGCTCGCCGCGGGCGGGGCCGCCTCACCCGCCCCGGACCTGCCGGGC
>NZ_BAAHCA010000764.1:0-2416 GCF_054776295.1 Streptomyces sparsus | reverse complement strand
CCCCCGCGCGGGCCCGCGCTCACCGCCGTCCGCTCCGGTCGGGGCGCGTCTCCCGTACGATCGGGCAGGTGAGCACCGCAGCGCAGCCGGTCGCCTTCCTCAAGGGACACGGCACCGAGAACGACTTTGTGATCGTCCCCGACCCGGACGGTCGGCTCGAGCTGACCGCCGACACCGTGGCCCGGCTCTGCGACCGCCGGGCCGGCATCGGCGGTGACGGCCTGCTCCGGGTGGTCCGCTCCGCCGCCCACCCCGAGGCCCGCCGGCACGCGGACACCGCCGAGTGGTTCATGGACTACCGCAACGGCGACGGCAGCGTCGCCGAGATGTGCGGCAACGGCGTCCGCGTCTTCGCCCGCTACCTCCTGCACGCCGGCCTGGCCAAGTCCGGCGAACTGCGCGTCGCCACCCGGGCCGGGGTCCGCCGGGTCGTCGCCGACGCCGAGGACGGCCAGGTCACCGTGGCCATGGGCCGTGCGCTGCTGCCCGCGGGAGAGGTGACCGTCGCCGTGGGGGACCGCAGCTGGCCGGCCCGCAACGTGAACATGGGCAACCCGCACGCCGTCGCCTTCGTCGACGACCTGTCGGAGGCAGGACCGCTGCTGGACGCCCCCGCCGTGACACCGGGGGACGCCTACCCGGACGGCACCAACGTGGAGTTCGTCGTCGACCGCGGCCCGCGCCACGTCGCGCTGCGGGTGCACGAACGCGGCTCGGGGGAGACCCGCTCCTGCGGCACCGGCGCCTGCGCCGTCATGGTCGCCGCCGCCCGCCGTGACGGCGCCGATCCGGCCGTCGACGGCAGCCCCGTCACCTACACCGTGGACGTGCCCGGCGGGCGGCTCTCCATCACCGAGCGGCCCGACGGGGAGGTCCTCATGACCGGGCCGGCCGTGATCGTCGCCGAAGGAACGCTCGACTCCGGCTGGTTCACCGCCGAGTGACCGCCGCCGCACCCACCTCGCTCGAAGGGGTGATCCGCGCCACGGTGGCCGGGACCCGGACAACCCGGCGTGATGTGGTCGGTAGCATCAGGCAACTGACGGTGCGACACCTCGAAGGGGGCGGCCCATGAGCGCGGTCACCAGCCTGCGGAAGCTCAGCCGGGCGGCCCTGCTGGGCTCCGCCCCCAAGGGCGGTCTGCCGCACGCCATCGAGCACGTCGCCCAGGCGCACCGCGCCCACCACCCCGGAGCGGATCTCGACGCGCTGAGCCGCGCCTACCTGCTGGCCGAGTCCTCGCACCGCGGGCAGATGCGCAAGAGCGGTGAGCCCTACATCACCCACCCGCTCGCCGTCACGCTGATCCTCGCCCAACTCGGCGCCGGCACGACCACGCTGACCGCCGCCCTGCTGCACGACACCGTCGAGGACACCGACGTCACCCTGGAGCAGGTCCGCACCGAGTTCGGCGCGGAGGTCGCCTATCTCGTCGACGGCGTCACCAAGCTGGAGAAGGTCGACTACGGCGCCGCGGCCGAGTCCGAGACCTTCCGCAAGATGCTCGTCGCCACCGGCAACGACGTCCGGGTCATGTCGATCAAGCTCGCCGACCGCCTGCACAACATGCGCACGCTCTCCGTGATGCGTCCGGAGAAGCAGGCCCGCATCGCCAAGGTCACCAGGGACGTGCTGATCCCGCTCGCCGAGCGGCTCGGCGTGCAGGCGCTCAAGACGGAACTCGAGGACATCGTCTTCGCGATCCTGCACCCCGAGGAGCACGCCCGCACCCGGGCGCTGATCAGCGCCCACGCGGCCGACCCCGATCCGCTGGAGGCCGTCGCAGGCGCCGTCCGCGCGGTGCTGCGCGACGCCAGGATCAGTTCGAGCGTGCACATCAGACCCCGGCACTCCCTCTCCGTGCACCGGGCCTCCGTCAAGCGCGGCGAGCTGGGCCCCTGCGACTTCGGGCGGCTGCTGATCCTCGTCGCCGAGGACGCCGACTGCTACGCCGTGCTGGGCGAGCTGCACACCTGCTTCACCCCGGTCATCTCGGAGTTCAAGGACTTCATCGCGGTACCGAAGTTCAACCTCTACCAGTCGCTGCACACCGCCTTCGCCGACACCGAGGGCCGGGTGGTGGAGGTCCTCGTCCGCACCCGTCGCATGCACAGCGTCGCTGAAGCCGGTGTGATCGCCCTCGGGGACCCGCACCGCGGCACGTCGGCGGAGGAACCCGTCGCCGAGGGGGAGCGGGCCGACCCGACCCGGCCGGGCTGGCTGTCCCGCCTGCTGGAGTGGCAGAGCCACGCTCCCGACCCCGACACCTTCTGGGCCGCGCTGCGCGACGACCTCGCCCAGGACCGCGAGATCACCGTCTACTGCGCCGCCCCCGGTGGCACCGCGGACTCCGCGACCCTGCACCTGCCGGCCGGCGCGAGCTGCGTCGACGCGGCCTACGCCCGCCACGGTTCGG
>NZ_BAAHCA010000763.1:339-2419 GCF_054776295.1 Streptomyces sparsus | reverse complement strand
CGCCGGTGACGTGGCCACCGGTGCCGGCTTCGGCGGGAGCGCCGGCGACCAGCGCCACGGCGTGGCTGGCGGCGTAACCGAGCCGGGCGGCGACCTCGCGGTGCCGGGGGTCGAGGTCGTCCTCGCCCAGGATGTCCGGCTGGGTGAGCTCGTCCCGGCGGCCGGCTTCGGGCAGTCCGTCGAGCAGACGGCCGTAGAAGCCCGAACCGCGCGGGATCGTCTCGATCTGGCCGAGATCCGACCGTCCCAGGCCCAGGCCGACCGTACGTTCCGGACCGAGGCCGTCCGCCGGCTCCAGCGAGACGAGTCCGCGGCGTGCGCCCACCAGGGACGCTCCGGCGCGCAGCACCTCGTCCAGCGCGTCCTCCAGGGTCGCGGTGCGGGCGAGGCGCTCGGTGAGGTCCTGAAGGGTGGAGAGGTCGGAGATCCAGCCGGCGAGGTGGTCCTGCACTGCGGCGAGTTGGCTCACCGACTGACTCACCGCTCGGGCGGGAGACCCCTCGGGACCGCTGTCGCCGCCCGGGCGCGGGACCACCGGAGCGCCGGACCGCCACTCGGCGGACGCGCCGGATCGGGCGGCGTCGGCAGCCGTGAACAGCGTCGTGCCGGGCGGGCCGTCGACTCCGGCGGTGCCTGCTGCGGCGGTCGTCTCACCGGTGGGCTGCGGTACGGAACTCGTCTCTGCTGCCGCCGCGGGAGCGGTAGTGTGCTCCGCCAACGGGGAAGGCGGGTTGATTCCAGCCACTTTTGAAGTGCGGGGCGTACTCATGAGCAGCGGCTTTCACTGGAGATCTTTTTTCTCAAACACATCACAAACCCCCATGTCATGCTGCTCTGCCAGCAATGCGTCCACATCTACACGCACCGGCGACAGGATGTCCAGCATTGTCCTTGTGCGGGTGGTGGTGTCCGGGCGGCACCGGAACCCGGGGGGTGACAAACCGAGTGTCCCGCAGGTTGGCGCGAAAAGTCCCCCGCGTGTGCTGATTCGCGGTCGACTGGCGTCAACCAGCAGCGGTCGCAGGGTCGGTTCTGGGTACGGATGGAAAGAGCGGGGCGCGGTTGGGCCCGGTCGGAACCCGGCAGCAGGCCCGTGCGTCTCAACCGGCAGCAGCCGGGCTTTCGCGTTCGGTGAGCGGCGAACAGGTTCAGGGCACCCAGCACCACGGACAGCACGGAGCGCAAGCGCCATGCGCGCGCCACCCCCCGCCAGGTTCCACGCTCGACCCGCGGCATGATGCGCTGCTTTGTACCCGCAGTGACGTGAAATCCACGTATGTGATGGTTCTCGATGGTCGTTGTCGGTCTTGGTAGATCCTTGTCGATCTTCGGCGTTAACGGAAAGGAACGAGCGCTCATGCGCGAGATCCTCGGAAGGCGACGCGTGACCCGATGGGCGCGGCGGACAGCCGCGCTCACCTGTGCCACCGAGTGGAACTGGCCGGTGGTGCCGGGTGCGGCACTGCGGGATTCGGTGCGCCCCTCAAAGCGGGCGTGCGCGTGCCCGCAGCCCGACTGCGCCGTACCGGGCGCCCACCCGCTCGAGCCCGACCTGCTGGCCGCCACCACCGACGCCCGCATGGTGCGGTGGTGGTGGACGCAGCGCCCCACGGCCTCCGTCATCCTGGCGACCGGCGGCACGGCACCCTGCGCGCTGAGCCTGCCCGCCGCCGCCGGTGAGCTGGCCCTGCGCGAACTCGACCGGCTCGGTGTGCGCACGGGCCCGGTTGTGGCGACACCCACCCGCTTCCTGCTGCTGGTCGCCCCCTACGACCTGGAGGAGCTCGGCGAACTGCTCTACGCCCAGGACTGGGTGCCCAGTTCGCTGCGCTTCCACGGTGAGGGCGGCTATGTGCCGCTGCCCCCGACGGAGACCAGCGGCGGCCTGATGGGCTGGGAGCGGAGGCCGGCGCCGGCGCAGCGCGGCGGCACCCCCTACCTGCCACGCCTGGAGGAACTGCTCGACGTGCTGGTCGACGCCAGCACCGCCGCCCCGGACGGCGGCAGCAGGCTCGCCTACTGAAGCCCGCCGGACGCCTCGCCGAGCCGGCAGGTGTCGCTGACGGCGCGCGCCCCGCAT
>NZ_BAAHCA010000763.1:0-256 GCF_054776295.1 Streptomyces sparsus | reverse complement strand
GGCGGGTGACGGGTGCGGCGGCACGGCGTGCTCCAGTCGGCGTCACTCGTACGGGTTGGGCGTGGGCCCAGACAGCGGGAAAACCGCTGCTGGGCCCGTAACACCCCGCTGAATGCCCGTATGTTCACCGCATGTCACCGCATCGCCGTGCTTCCCGGGTCCGCGTGACCGTGCTCGCGGGCGCGGTCGCGTTGGCCGCCGCGCTCCCCCTCGCCATCGCCATGGCGGGCACCCCTGAGGTGCCCGCCGTCCATGC
>NZ_BAAHCA010000762.1:0-2423 GCF_054776295.1 Streptomyces sparsus | reverse complement strand
GGTGCGCCCGGAGAACAGGCAGCCGCCCAGGAACGTGCCCTCCAGCGAGCGGTAGCCGTGCATGCCGCCGCCGCCGAAGCCGGCGGCCTCACCGGCCGCGTAGACGCCCGGCAGCGGTTCGCCGTCGTGCGCCAGCACCCGTGAGGAGAGGTCGGTCTCCAGGCCGCCGAGGGACTTGCGGGTCAGGATGTTCAGCCGCACGGCCACCAGCGGGCCCGCCTTCGGGTCGAGCAGCCGGTGCGGGGCGGCCACCCGGATGAGCCGGTCGCCCAGGTAGGAACGTGCTCCGCGCACCGCGGTGACCTGCGAGTCCTTGGTGAAGGGGTTGTTGATCTCCCGATCCCTCGCCTCGATCTCCCGGCGCAGCGCCACCGGGTCGATGAGCCCGTCACCGGTCAGCTCGTTCATCCGGGCGGCCAGCGTCTCCAGGTCGTTCTCGACGATGAAGTCCTTGCCGCGGTCCATGAATGCCTGGACCGGGGCCGGCGCGCCTGCTCGGACGCGTCCGAGCACCTGGCGGATGCTGCGGCCGGTCAGGTCGGGGTTCTGCTCCGAGCCGGAGAGCGCGAACTCCTTCTCGATGATCTTCCTGGTCAGCACGAACCAGGTGTACTCGTGACCGCTGTGCATGATGTGCCGGAGCGTGCCGAGCGTGTCGAAGCCGGGGAACAACGGCACCGGCAGGCGCTTGCCGGTCGCGTCCAGCCACAGCGAGGACGGCCCGGGCAGGATGCGGATGGCGTGGTCGGGCCAGATCGGGTCCCAGTTCTCCACACCTTCGGTGTAGTGCCACATCCGATCCCGGTTGATGTGCCGCGCGCCGGCCTTCTCCGCCACGCCCAGCATCGCGCCGTCCACGTGCTCGGGCACCCCGGTGATCATGCGACGCGGCGGACTGCCCAGGCTGGCCGGCCAGTTGGCACGGACCAGTTCGTGATTGCCGCCGATGCCGCCGGTGGTGACCACGATCGCCTGGGCGCGGATCTCGAACGAGTCGGCCACCTCCCGGGAGGTGGCGGTGCCGCGCGGCGCCGCGGTGGGCACCAGTACCTCGCCGGTGACGGTGTCGACCGAGCCGGCCGAGCGGGACAGGCCGGTGACCCGGTGCCGGAAGCGCAGTTCGACCCGTCCTCGGGCGACGCCTTCCCGCACCCGCCGGGCGAACGGCTCGACGACGCCCGGGCCGGTGCCCCAGGTGAGGTGGAAGCGCGGCACCGAGTTGCCGTGCCCGGTGGCGTGGTACCCGCCGCGCTCGGCCCAGCCGACCAGGGGGAACAGCCGCAGGCCCTGCTGGTGCAGCCAGGACCGCTTCTCGCCGGCGGCGAAGTCGACGTAGGCCTCGGCCCAGCGGCGCGGCCAGTGGTCCTCGTCGCGGTCGAAGCCGGCGGCGCCCTGCCAGTCCTGCCAGGCGAGCGCGAAGCTGTCGCGGATCCGCAGCCGGCGCTGCTCGGGGGAGTCGACCAGGAAGAGCCCGCCGAAGGCCCAGTGGGCCTGGCCGCCGAGGGACTGCTCCGGTTCCTGGTCGAGCAGGATGACCCTGCGTCCCGCCTCGGCCAGCTCTGCGGTGGCGGCCAGCCCCGCGAGGCCCGCCCCGATCACCACGACATCCGCGTCATACGCCATGCCCGCAAGGCTTACTCGCGGGTAGGCGGCGCGTCAACAGTCATGCACCCTCTTCGACCAGCGCACCGGCGCATCCGGCCTGTTCCATGGCCGGGGTGGACGACAACGAGCTGCTGGACATCGTGGACGAGCGGGACCGGGTCGTCGGGCGGGGCCCGCGCGGTGAGGTGACGGCCCGGCGGCCGGCCCGGCGGACGTCCGCCGTACAGGTGCGGACGCCGCCGGGCGGTCTTCGTGCGCCGGCGGACGGCGGGCGAACTGGTCTTCCCCTCCCGGTACGACCTGGTGGCCGGCGGGGTGCTGGGAGCGGGTGAGGACTACGACGAGGCAGCCCTGCGGGAGGCCCGCCCCGCGCGGTGAGCCGCGGTACTGCTCTAGGCTCGGTGCATGATCGCGCGGCTCGGTGCACTGGTGGCCACGGTACGTCTGTGGTTCGCCCCGCAGCGGTTGCGGGAGGAGGGCACCACTCCCGACTACCGCTTCTCGCTTGCCAACGAGCGCACCTTCCTGGCCTGGATCCGCACCGCGCTCGCCCTGGTCGCCGGGGGCATCGCGGTGGACCAGTTCCTGACCGGACTGCGGGCGGAGCTGCGGACGACGATCGCGGTGGCCCTGCTGGTGGGCGGTGCGGTCTGCGCGGTCCGGGCCGTGAACCACTGGGTGCGCTGCGAGCAGGCCATGCGCAAGGGCGAGGACCTGCCCGCGTCCCGTTTCCCCGCGCTGCTGGCCACCGGTGCCACCCTCGCGGCGCTGCTGGTGGCGCTGGCGGTGCTGCTGGGGCGGACCGGCGCGTGAGCGGC
>NZ_BAAHCA010000761.1:0-2431 GCF_054776295.1 Streptomyces sparsus | reverse complement strand
CTGATCAGCGACCGCCCCGGGGAACTGGCCCGGATCTTCGCGGACGCCGGTCAGGGGAGATGCCGGCCGACGCCGGTCTCGCGCTGCTGGGCCGCGGACTGCCGACCGGCCCGGTGGAGCACGACGCGGCGACCCGCGAAGTGCGCCTGCGAGTGCCGGCGGGCAGCGCCGAGGAGCTGCCCGCGCTGCTGGAGTGGTTGGAGTGGGGAGGCGTCACGCTGGAACTGACCGCCCGGAGGGGGCCGCGGTGTGGGGGGTGCGCGGCGGACCCGGCCGAGACCGGATCCGGCTCCAGGGGAGTCGTCACTTCACGACCCCCCGAACCGGGTGGTGGCGTGGACCTCGTGCGAGGCACGGACCTTGTGCGGCTGGTCAGCGCGGCGGCCACGGAGTGCCATCGCGCCCGGCTCCGGCGGAACGCCGAACCGCCGAGGACTCAGCCGTTCTCCTTCTCGTACGCCTCACGGACCGTGGCCGGCACGCGGCCGCGGTCGTTGACGTCGTAACCCTGTTCCTTCGCCCACGCGCGAATCTTCGCGGTGTCCTGGCTGCCGCCACTCGCACTCCCGGCGGCGCGGCCCTTACCGCGGGCGCCGGAAGAACGACCGGTACGACGACCGGCCTTGACGAAGTCGGCCAGGGCGCCGCGGAGCTTCTCCGCATTGGCAGTAGTGAGGTCGATCTCGTAGGACTTGCCGTCCAGCGCGAACGTCACCGTCTCGTCGGCTTCGCCGCCGTCGAGGTCATCCACAAGAAGGACCTGAACCTTCTGAGCCACCGGCTACTCCCATTCACTGCTGCTGCCCTGTTCTGGGAACAGGGCGCGATAACCGAATACTGATATTGACGACGACAGCAAACCGCTTTTCTCCGCAAAACACAAACCCTGCGGGATGTTTGCCCGGTGGATCGAGGGACACCGGTGGGATCTTTCGGACATAACGAACACGCCGATGACCCTCCGCGAGCGGGTGCATAGTGAGCTCATAGGTGGAGCAGCATGCGGCTGTTGCCCAGGGTGTTGGGCTTCACCCGTTCGAGACCGAGGAACTCCGCGACACCTTCGTCATAGGAGCGCAGGAGCTCGCTGTAGACATCCCCGTCCACCGGCGTCTCACCGATCTCGACGAAGCCGTGCTTGGCGAAGAACCGCACTTCGAAGGTGAGGCAGAAAATCCGCTGGACACCGAGTCGGCGCGCGGTCTCCAGCAGCTTCTCCAGCACTCGGTGACCCACCCCGGCCCCGGTGAGCGCCGGGTCGACGGCCAGTGTGCGCACCTCGGCGAGGTCCTCCCACATCACGTGCAGGGCGCCGCAGCCGACCACCTCGCCGGTCTCCCGGTGTTCGGCCACCCAGAACTCCTGGATGTCCTCGTAAAGCGTCACCGTTGCTTTGTCGAGGAGGATGCGGTCGGACGAGTAGAAGTCGATGAGGCGTCGCACGGCGGGCACGTCGCCGGTCCGCGCCCGTCGGACGCTCACCATGCCGCCCGCTTCTCCGGCACTCGCGTCGCCGGCACCCGCCTCTCCGGACCGGTGGCCGTCGTGTTCGGTTCCCTTGCCGTCACCGTCGGGACGGGTGTTGTCGGCCGGACTTATGGCTTCTGACATGAGGCGAACGCTATCGCCCCTCGGCGTCGGGAGGACGCACGCCATTGAGTTGCACTACTCGCAGCGCATCCCGCAGGGCCTCGACCTGTTCCGGCGACATCATGCCGAAGAAGGCCACCAGAGCCGCTGCTTCGTTGTCACTGGCCGACCACGCTTCGTTCATGAGTGCCGCCGAGTAGGCGGCCCGGGTGGAGATCGCTTCATATCGATAGGCACGACCGTCCTGCTCGCGACGGACCCAGCCCTTCTGGTGCAGGTTGTCCATTACGGTCATGACGGTGGTGTAGGCGATCTGCCGTTCTTCCTGGAGGTCTTCGAGCACTTCTCGGACGGTGACCGGGCGGTTCCACTGCCATACCCGGGACATGACGGCGTCTTCCAGCTCTCCCAATGGTCGCGGCACAGAAGAATAATAGAGCGAGATGTCGCGATTTACGGTGCCCGCCGCAGGTCGTTTTGTATGCACAGAGGGCATATGGCACGTGTGGATTACCCACGTGCCATATGCCCTCGGGAAAGTCAGGAACGCGCGTCACCCTCGGTGGCGGCCGCCCCACCGGACGCGGACGCCTCAGAGCGGGCGAGCGCGGCGTCCACGGCGGCGTCCTCCTTGGCCTTGTTGGAGCCGCCCTGGCTCTTCACGATCGTCACGATGAGCGCGGTGAAGGCGAAAGCCATCACCACGGAGGGGGTGAGTGCGGCGACGTACTCCATCGGGCCGGCCTCCTTGGGTGCGGGCTTCCAGAGTAGGCCAGGCCGGCCTACGCCCCGCCCCCCGGGCCCCCGCACGCCCGGGCGGGGGCCCGGGAACGTCAGCCGG
>NZ_BAAHCA010000760.1:0-2435 GCF_054776295.1 Streptomyces sparsus | reverse complement strand
GGGTGCCGGGCACGCGCGGGCGCGGGGCGGCGGTGGTCAGCCCGGGACGACGACCACGCGGCCGGTGGTGGTGCCGTCGTAGACGCGCTGCACGGCGTCCCCGGCGGCCTCCATCGTGACCTGTTCACTGACCAGCGGCCGGATCGCGCCGCGGTCCGCCAGCGCGGTCAGCTCGCGGTGGCAGTCGCGCACGGCCTCGGGGTCCTTCGCCTGGTAGAGGCCCCAGTGCAGGCCGAGCACCGAGTAGTTCTTGATCAGCGCGTGGTTCAGCCCCGGCGTGGGCACCGCGCCCGAGGCGAAACCGACGACCACGATGCGGCCCTCGAAGGCGATGCACTTCACCGACTTCGCGTAGGCGTCACCGCCCACCGGGTCGTAGACGACGTCCGCGCCCCGGCCGCCGGTCGCCTCCTTCACCACCGCGACCAGGTCGTCCGTCCGCCGGTCCACCACCAGGTCGCAGCCCAGTTCCCGGGCGACCTGGGCCTTCTCGGCGCCGCCGACGACACCGATGACGGTCGCCCCGGCCGCCTTGCCCAGTTGCACCGCGGCGCTGCCCACCCCGCCGGCGGCGGCGTGCACCAGCAGCGTCTCCCCGGCCTGGATGCGAGCCCTGCGGTGCAGGCCGAACCAGCCGGTCTGGTAGCCGATGTGCAGGGCCGCCGCCTGCGCGTCGTCCAGCACGGACGGCGCGGGCAGCGCGGTGGCCGCGTTGACCACGGCCTGCTCCGCGAAGCCGCCGTCCGGCAGCACCGGTTGGGCGATGACCCGGGTGCCCACCGGCTGCCCGTCGCCGGCCAGTACCTCACCGCACACCTCGACGCCGGGGGTGAACGGCAGCGGCGGCCGCACCTGGTAACGCCCCAGGCACAGCAGCGCGTCGGGGAAGTTGACGTTGGCCGCGAGCACCCGTACCAGGAGTTCGCCCTCGCCCGGCTCGGGCTCCGGCACGTCCTCCAGGCGCATCACCTTGCCCGGCTCGCCGTTCTCGTGCACTCGCCATGCCTTCATGTTCTCCCCATCCGGTTCGCTTGTGTCGTCGGTGTGGTCCCGCCCCGCGCGCCCCCGCCGGGGGGACGCGCGCTGCGGGCTCAGGGGCGCAGTGCCCGCAGCAGCAGGTCGGCGAGGTGGTCGGCGACCTGCCGCGGACTGAGGGGCCCGTCGGGGCGGTACCAGGTGTTGAGGTGGTGGATGGAGCCGAAGTGGTAGTCCACCACCAGGTCGGCAGGGGTGTCCGAGCTGAACACCCCGCTGCGCTGGCCTTCTTCCACGAGCGCCCGGAACCGTTCGTGGTAGCGGCGGCGCTCGGCCCGCACCTGCTTCTGCTTCTCGGCGCTGAGCTGGTGCATGGAGCGGAAGAAGATCGTCGCGTCGTCGAGGTTGTCGACGGTGGTCACCACCACGTCGGCAGCCGCCGCGCGCAGCCGCTCCTGGACGGGCGCGTCCATACCGGCGCAGGCGTCCAGACGTTCCTGCTGGAGGCGCAGGAGCCGCGAGTACACCTCGTGCAGCAGGTCGTCCTTGGAGCCGAAGTAGTGGTAGAGCGCGCCCTTGGTGACGCCGGCCGCCTCCACGATGTCCTGCACCGAGGTGCGGTCGTAGCCCCGGTCGGCGAGCAGCCGGGTGGCGTCGGCCAGCAGGCGTTGCGGGACCGGGCCCGGCGCGGCGGCCGGCCCGGCTTCCTCGGGGCCCGCCTCGTCGGGAGTGTCGGCGGGGGTGGCGTCGGCGGGAGTGGGGGCGGCACCGGTACCCGGGCGTGCGGCGGGCGTTGTCATTGTTCCTCCTGCGCCTTCTCCAGCTGCTGCTGGAGCTTGTTCATGCCGAGCAGCCACCGGTCGGGGTCACCGGCTCGGGCTCGGGCGTACCTGGCGACCTCCGGGTGCGGGAGCACCAGGAAGCGTTCCTCGGCGATGGCCTCGTGCACGGCCTCGGCGACCTGTTCCGGCTCGATGGCGGACGGGCCCAGTACCAGGTCACCACGGGTGCCGGAGGCCCGCAGCATGTCGGTGCGCACGCCCTGCGGGCACACGGCGTGCACCCGGACGCCGCGGTGCCGGTAGGTGACGTCGAGCCACTCGGCGAACGCGAGGGCGGCGTGCTTGGAGACGCTGTAGGGCGCGGAACCGATCATGGTGAGCAGGCCGGCGGCGGAGACGGTGGAGACGAAGCGGCCCCGGCCCCGCTCCAGCCAGTGCGGGAGGAGCACGCGGGCCGCCCGCACGTGGGACATGACGTTGACGTCCCAGGCCGTGTCCCAGACCCCGTCCGCCTCCTCGGGACCGCCGCTCGGCGCGATGCCCGCGTTGGCGCAGAACACGTCGACACGGCCGCCGAGCGCTTCGAGGGCGGCGGGCACCACCGCCGAGGCGTCACCCGGCAGCGCCACTCCGCCGATGTCCGCGGCGACCGCGTGCGCACGATCGGCGTCGAGGTCG
>NZ_BAAHCA010000759.1:0-2443 GCF_054776295.1 Streptomyces sparsus | reverse complement strand
GGCCGCCCGGCACACCGCCCCCGCCACCCCGCACGGCCGGTGACATCCGGCCAACACCCCGCACGGCGACGGTGACATCCGGCCGTGCCGGCCCGACCGACGAACGCGCGGTAGGCGGTGGCGTCGCGGCGGGAACGGAAAGGAACCGGCGGAACAACACCCTGAAGCGGGCACCGGTGCCCGGACGGGATCGTACGGTTCGCCGGCCTGCGAGCGGAGATCCACGGCAGGACGGAAGCCGCATGCCGCACGCCCGGGGCGGCATGGCCCGGCACGCCCCGGCACGTGCCGGGCACGGAGATATCCGGCGAGCTGGAGATAGGGTTTCCGGCGGAACACCCAGAGCAAATCCACGAGGGAATCCTGCCATTCCCAAGGGCTCTCGACCCGGCTACGCCGGAGGAATTGATCGACTATTCCGGCGGAACACCAGGTGGGTCTCACTCCGCTCACCCTGCCATCGACTGGCGAAACCCGGATCCGAAACGGGCACGCCGATACGCGAAACGGTCACAGCCCCGCGCCCGTCGGGCGCATATGCCACTGGCGGAGGCACGCAGAGCTGTGGTGACACGCCCGTCCAACCGCCGTGCGCCTACTGAGAAGCCACCGTCACGACGTGTGACTTCTCCCTGCACACAGCCGTTTCAGGCGACCTGCCGCACCCCTCCCACAACCCCGCCGACCGCACCACCGAACCACAGTGTTTTGGGACTGTGCAAAAGTTTGCTTGACCGGCCGGACAGACCATTCCTAGGCTCTGAACCAGTCGATTAGGAGCGGTTATCGAAGAGCCCCACCGGTTCAGACCAGTCGATACCGCCTTGCCTTGCTCCCGCCTTATCACGGTGCCAGAGCCCCCACATCTGACTGCAGAAAGACGGTAAGCCGCAGTGACCACGCGCATAGCAGGAACCTCGCACACCAGAAACCGGGCGACGACCTCTCGCTCTGCCGCCGACCTCCGGTCGTCCCACGAGGCACGACCCCGCCCTGTTGCCAGCCGCCGCATCTACACGGCGCACATCGACCCCGACATGCACATCGTCGCCGCCGAGCCCGACTTCTTCCGGCAGTTCGGCCGGACCTCGGCCGAGACGTACGGACGCAACCTGTACGAACTGCTGCACCCCAGCTCACCCGTGGTGCTCAACCGGCACTTCAACCGCCTCTCGGAGGGACGATGCCACCGCTTCGCGGAGCGCATGGTGGGTCTGGGCGGGTCGGGGCGGGCCTTCTCCGGTGAACTGACCGGCATCGCGGTGCAGAACACCGTCGGCTGCCTCGCCGGCATCGTCGTCCAGGTGCGTCCCGACGAGGAGACCGCCCCCGCGGACGAGGACCTGATCAAGCCGCGGGAGCGGCTGCTCAGCAAGCTGGACGCACAGGTCCTGGAAGGCGTCGCCAGCGGCGCTTCGACCGTGCAGCTCGCGGCCCGCCTGTACCTCAGCCGCCAGGGCGTCGAGTACCACGTCGGTCTCATGCTGCGGAAGCTCAAGGCGCCCAACCGGGCCGCCCTCGTGGCCCGCGCCCACTCGATGGGCATGCTGACGGTCGGTCAGTGGCCCCCGCGGGTGCTGCCTGAGTTCATCAAGTAGCACCCCCCGCCCGCTCCGTCGGCACCCGGGACAGCCCCACGGCGGCCCTCCGGTTCACGCCCCGGCTCACGAGCCGGTTCACAACCCGGTTCACGACGCACCACCGTGCACGGATTCGCAGCGGCCGTACCATCCCTAGTGGTACGGCCGCTGGCATGTGTGCCTGCCCGCGGACGCGGGCCCGGCACCGGCCGTGTCACGGCTGGTCCAGCTCCCGGCTGATGAGGTCGAACAGCTCCTCGTCCGTGGCACCCGCGAGCCGGTCGCCGAGGGAACCGGACGCCGCATCGTCGCCGTCGCCGCCCTCGACCTCCGTCAGGAGCGCACGCAGACGGGTCCCGAGCAGGGACCGCGCGTCGCGGTCGGGATTCGCGCCCATGATGCGGGAGATGCCCGTCTCCAGCTCCGCGAGCATCGACGCGATCGTGCTGCTCTCCCCCGCCAGTTCGGCATCGAGGTAGCGGGCCAGCTCCCCAGGGGTCGGGTGGTCGAACACCAGGGTTGCGGGCAGTCGCAGCCCGGTGTCCGCAGTCAGCCTGTTGCGCAGTTCGACGGACGTCAGCGAGTCGAACCCCATGTCCCGGAAGGCCCGGTCCGGCGCGACGACCTGCACGTCCGTGTGGCCGAGAGCCGCCGCGGCGACCTTGCGCACGTGGTCCTGAAGCGCGGCCCGGCGCTCCTCGCGCGGCAGCCCGTCGATCCGTCCGAGCAGCGCGGGAGGCAACGCGGAACCGCCGGCGGAGGGACTGCTCTCGGCGTCGCCGGCCAGTACCTCCCCCACCGCGGGCAGGGTGGTGAGGAGGGGGCTGGGTCGGCTGCTGGTGAAGGTGGGGACGAACCGCTCC
>NZ_BAAHCA010000758.1:0-2452 GCF_054776295.1 Streptomyces sparsus | reverse complement strand
TCCGCAGCGCCGGCGCGGGCGCCCCGCAGGCGAGCGGCACCGGCGCCGACCCGGCGCTGCTGCTGATGGTCTCCGAGACGTTCCGGCACGCCAAGGCCATCGGGGGCTGGGGCGGCGCCGAGGAGGTCGTCCGGGCGGCCGGGTGCTCCCCCGCCGCCCCCGGAGTGGCGCTGGGGCGGAATCCCTCCGAGGTGCTGGAGGAGGTCACCGGGCTGCTCGCCTCGCACCGGGTCTGGGACCGCTTCCCGGCTCCGTCCCGGGCCTGATCAGGGGCAGAGCCGCTCGACGGTCCAGCCGGAGTCCTCACGCCGGTAGCGCAACCGGTCGTGCAGCCGGTTCTCCCGGCCCTGCCAGAACTCCACGGTCGCCGGCACCACTCGCAGTCCGCCCCACTGCGGTGGTGCCGGCACGTCCTCCCCCTCGGGGTAGCGCTCGGCCAGGGCGGCGAACATCCGGTCGAGTTCCTCGCGGGAGGCGACCGTGGAGGACTGCTCGCTGGCCCAGGCGCCCAGCTGGGAGCCGTGCGGCCGGGTACGGAAGTACGCGGCCGTCTCGGCCCGGCCGATCCGGGTGGCGCGCCCGGTGACGACGACCTGCCGGGCGATGCCGTGCCAGGGGAAGAGCAGCGACACCCACGGGTTGGCGGCGATCTCCCGCCCCTTGCGGGAGCCGTAGTTGGTGAAGAAGACGAAGCCCTCCGGGGTGCACTGCTTCAGCAGCACCGTGCGCGAGCTGGGACGTCCCTCGGCGTCGGCGGTGGACAGCACCATGGCGTTCGGCTCGTGCAGTCCGGCGGCCTCGGCCTGCTCGAACCAGCGGAGGAACTGCTCGACCGGTTCCCCGGCGAGGTCGTCCTCGCCGAGGCCCTCGGCCCGGTACCGGGCGCGCATCGCGGCCGGATCGAGCTGCCGGGCCAGGCGGGCGTCGTCGGGACTGGTCGCTGCGGTGTGACTGTCTGCTTGAGGCACAGGTTCATCTTGCAGCATGGCCACCTCGGGCGGCGCGCAAGTCTGCCCGCTCTTCTTTCGGTGTACACCTGTCGGGGGCGAATGCGGGAGTGTGCCGCTTCTCACGCTTTACCGCAGGTGGCGAACCCACCAAAATCGCCGGGTGGGATGGTGTGGCACCCCGACAGCAGCGGCTATGGTGTTCGATCGCCCGGGTTGGGTGACCACCCTCCGCACGGGGCATGACCCGGATACCGGAAACGGACCGCCAGCCTGCGACGCACGAGGCAGCGGAACCGTTCCGACACACCTTTAGGAGCCGCCAGATGTCCGACTTCGTACCCGGACTCGAAGGAGTCGTCGCGTTCGAGACGGAGATCGCCGAACCCGACAAGGAGGGCGGCGCCCTCCGCTACCGCGGGGTCGACATCGAAGACCTGGTGGGGCACGTCTCGTTCGGCAACGTCTGGGGCCTGCTCGTCGACGGCAGCTTCAACCCCGGCCTGCCGCCCGCCGAACCGTTCCCCATCCCCGTCCACTCCGGTGACATCCGGGTCGACGTGCAGTCCGCACTGGCGATGCTCGCCCCGGTGTGGGGCCTCAAACCACTGCTGGACATCGACGAGGAGCACGCCCGCGACGACCTGGCGCGGGCCGCCGTGATGGCGCTGTCCTACGTGGCGCAGTCGGCCCGCGGCCAGGGCGTGCCGATGGTCCCGCAGCGGGAGATCGACAAGGCCGGCTCGGTCGTTGAGCGCTTCATGCGCCGCTGGCGGGGCGAGCCCGACCCCAAGCACGTGGCCGCCGTCGACGCGTACTGGACGTCGGCGGCCGAGCACGGCATGAACGCGTCCACGTTCACCGCCCGCGTCATCGCGTCCACCGGCGCGGACGTCGCCGCCTCCCTGTCGGGTGCGGTCGGTGCCATGTCCGGCCCCCTGCACGGCGGCGCGCCGTCGCGGGTGCTGGGCATGATCGAGGAGATCGAGCGCAGCGGTGACGCCGCGGCCTACGTCCGGCAGCAGCTGGACAAGGGCGAGCGCCTGATGGGCTTCGGCCACCGCGTGTACCGGGCCGAGGACCCGCGGGCGCGCGTGCTGCGGCGGACGGCCAGGGAGCTGGGCGCGCCCCGCTTCGAGATCGCCGAGGCGCTGGAGAAGGCGGCACTGGAGGAGCTGCACAACCGCCGCCCGGACCGGGTGCTGGCGACCAACGTGGAGTTCTGGGCGGCCATCGTGCTGGACTTCGCCGAGGTGCCCGCGCACATGTTCACGTCGATGTTCACCTGCGCCCGCACCGCCGGCTGGTCGGCGCACATCCTGGAGCAGAAGCGCACCGGCCGTCTGGTGCGTCCCTCCGCCCGCTACACCGGCCCGGCGTCGCGCCGGCCGGAGGAGATCGAGGGCTTCGCCCAGATCTCCGGCTGAGCCACCGCGTCCCGCCCCCGGGCGGGCCCGTCCGGAACCGGGCGGCGGAAGGGCCCCGCGGCAGCACACCGCCGCAGC
>NZ_BAAHCA010000757.1:0-2454 GCF_054776295.1 Streptomyces sparsus | reverse complement strand
CAGCGCCACGGACGGCGCGCAGCCCCCGGCAGGGTCACGGACGCCGGGCGGGGCGCGGGCCGCGGACCGGGCACGGGCGTCGGACGGCGCCTCCGTGTCGGACGGGCGGTGAGTGGAAGTGCCCTCGCTGCACACCGCGACGCGCGGCCGCATCCTCTTCGGCGGTGACTACAGCCCCGAGCAGTGGCCCGAGCACGTCTGGCACGAGGACGTCCGGCTGATGAAGGACGCCGGCGTCAACTCCGCTACCGTCGGCGTCTTCTCCTGGGCCCGCCTCGAACCACGCCCGGGGGAGCGCGACTTCGGCTGGCTCGACCGCCTGATGGACCTGCTGCACGGCAACGGGATCTCCGTGGTGCTCGCCACCCCGACCGCCTCACCCCCGCCCTGGATGGGACGCCTGCACCCCGAGACCCTGCCGCGGGACGAGAACGGGCAGACCGTCTGGTGGGGCTCCCGGCAGCACTTCTCCCACTCCAGCGCCCTCTACCGCCGGTACGCGACGGCCCTCACCGAGGACCTCGCCGCCCGCTACGCGGACCACCCCGCGCTGGTCATGTGGCACATCAACAACGAGTACTGCACCTACGACTGGGGCGACGAGGCCGCCCGCGCGTTCCGCCGCTGGCTCCAGACCCGCTACACCACCCTCGACGCGCTCAACGAGGCCTGGGGCACGGCGTTCTGGAGTCAGGGCTACGCCGACTGGGAGGAGATCATCCCGCCGCGCCGCGCCCAGTACCTGCACAACCCCACGCAGGTGCTGGACTTCAAGCGGTTCACCTCCGACGCCCTGCTCGACTGCTATCTCGCCGAACGCGACATCGTCGCCCGGCACACCCCGCACCTGCCGGTCACCACCAACTTCATGCCGTTCTGGCAGGGCCAGGACGGCTGGAAGTGGGCCGCCCACGAGGACGTCGTCTCCGTCGACAGCTACCCCGACCCCAAGCCGGTGGACCGCTCCAACGCGCTCGGCGGCCAGTACAACGCCATGATCGCCGACATGACACGCTCGCAGGCGGGCGGCGAACCGTGGGTGCTGATGGAGCAGGCCGCCGGGCCGGTGAACTGGCGCGGCGTGAACCACCCCAAGCCGCGCGGCCTCAACCGGCTCTGGTCACTCCAGTCGGTGGCCAGGGGCGCCGACGCGATCTGCTACTTCCAGTGGCGGCAGTCCCGGCAGGGCGCGGAGAAGTTCCACTCCGGCATGGTCAGCCACGCCGGAGAACACGGCCGCACCTACCAGGAGGTCAGGCGGCTGGGCGCCGAACTGGCCACCCTGGCACCGGAGGTGGCCACCACCTCGACCACGGCCGAGATCGCGGTGCTGCACGACTGGGAGTCGTGGTGGGCGGGCCAGCAGGAGGGGCGCCCCTCCACCCAGGTGGACTACCAGGAGGTCGTACGGGCCTGGCACCGGGCCCTCTGGGAGGCCGGACTGCCCACCGACTTCGCCCACCCGGACGGCGACCTCGACGCGTACCGCCTCCTGGTGGTCCCGCAGCTCTACCTGATGCGGGACGAGACGATCGACGCGCTCACGGCGTGGGTGGACGCCGGCGGAACACTCGTCTGCGGCTTCCACACCGGTGTCGCCGACCGGGACGACCGGGTGCGCGAAGGCGGCATGGACGCACGGCTGCGGGAGCTGTTCGGCATCCGCACCGTCCACGAGTGGTGGCCGCTGGACGCCGGGGAGACCGTGGACTGCGGCGCGTTCCGCGGCACGCTCTGGTCGGAGGAACTGGAACCGTCCGGCACCGCCGAGACACTCGCCGCCTACGGGCCCGGTGAGTTGAGCGGACTGCCGGCCGTGCTGCGCAACGGCCGTGCCTGGTACGTCTCGACCCTGCCCGAGCCGCCCGCGCTGCGCGACCTGCTGACCGAGGCCGCCGGCACCGCCGGGGTGCGGCCCGTCGTCGCCGGGCTGCCCCCGGGGGTGGAGGCGGTACGTCGCGGGCCGCTGCTGTTCCTGCTCAACCACGGGCACGACGCGGTGGAGGTGGAACTGCCCGGCGCCCACCACGACGTGCTCGGCGGCAGCACGTTCACCGGGCGCGTCCCGCTCGGCCGCTACGCGGTGGTGGCGCTGCGGGAGGCCGCTTCGTGAGCGACGGCTCCTGGGAGCCGCTGCCCGCTTCCCGCTGGGAGGACACGTTTCTCAGCGGGAACGGGCGACACGGCGCCATGGTGTTCGGTGACCTCGACGACGACCTGGTCATCGTCAACCACCACACGCTGGTGCGCCCGAACGGCAGCGAGCACGCCGGCCCGCCGCACCTCGCCGACCGGCTCGGCACGCTGCGGAGCCGGCTGCTGGCCGGTGACGTCGACGCGGCCGACGCGTTCACCGACGGACGCCCGCTCCAGTGGGTGCAGCCCTTCCACCCCGCCTTCCAGACCCGCCTCCGCCGCCCGCTCCCCGAGCCCGGCGGCGGCCCGGGGAGCGGG
>NZ_BAAHCA010000756.1:0-2455 GCF_054776295.1 Streptomyces sparsus | reverse complement strand
GGCGGCTCGTCCGCGGCCGTGTCGGCAGCCGGGACGAGCCGCGCCGGTCAGCCGTACGGGTAGAAGCCCGCGTCGGTCTTCCGGCCGAGCCGGCCGGCGTCCACCATGCGCTGGAGAAGCGGAGGCGCGGCGTACAGCGGCTCCTTGAACTCCTCGTACATCGAGTCGGCGACCGAGGCCACCGTGTCCAGCCCGATCAGGTCGGCGAGCTTCAGCGGGCCCATCGGGTGCGCACAGCCCATCTCCATGCCGTTGTCGATGTCCTCGCGGCTGGCCGTACCGGCCTCGAACATCCGGATCGCGGACAGCAGGTAGGGGATCAGCAGCGCGTTGACGACAAAACCGGAGCGGTCCTGGGCCCGGATGGCGTGCTTGCCCAGGGCCTTGGTGACGACCGCCTCGGCGCGGGTGACGGTCTCCTCCGACGTGGTGAGCGCCGGGATCAGCTCCACCAGCTGCTGCACGGGCGCCGGGTTGAAGAAGTGGATGCCGATGACCTGGTCGGGGCGGGAGGTCGCCACCGCCAGCTTCACCAGCGGAATGGAGGAGGTGTTGGACGCCAGGATCGCGTCCGGTCGGGACACCACCTGGTCGAGCACCTGGAAGATCTCCGTCTTGACCTGCTCGTTCTCGACCACGGCCTCGATGACGAGGTCGCGGTCCGCGAACTCGCCGAGGTCCGTGGTGAAGCTCAGCCGGTCCAGGGCCTGGTCCCGCTCGGCCTCGGAGATCTTGCCGCGCTCGGCGGCCTTGCCGAGCGAGTTCACCAGCCGGGTGCGGCCCAGCTCCAGCGCCTCGCCGGTGGTCTCGGCGACCTTGACCTCCAGCCCGGCGCGCGCGCACACCTCGGCGATGCCGGCGCCCATCTGGCCGCAGCCCACCACTCCGACGCGTTCGATGTCGGTCACATCGTGCCTTTCCCTGATTTGTCCGGTCCGTGGCGCGCGGGCCAAGGGTGTCGGCCGCTGCGCCTCGCCGACCGACGTTACCCGGGTCCGCCGCCCGGGTGATGCCCGGGTGTCGAACTCACCCGGTTATGCCCGGCGCCCGTGTCAGTCCCCGTCCGTGCGGGCGGCCCGGGGCATGCTGTGCCACGCGTCACATCCCTACCGGACCAACCGGGACACAGCATGGAATCAGGGGGCACGATGGGGCGGATCACACGCCGGATGTTCGCTGCCGCGGCGGCCGGAGCACTGTCCGGTCCGCTGCTCACCGGCTCGGCCGACGCCAGGCCGACACCCGAGCGGGAGTTGGCGGCGCCACCGGCCGGCGGGGGAGGGGGGACCGAAATGCGGGGCATGTGGGTGGCCTCCGTGGCCAACATCGACTGGCCGAGCTCTCCGGGACTGGGCCGGCAGCAGCAGCAGGACCAGCTGCTGGCGTACCTGGACACCGCGGTGCGCCGCCGGCTGAACACCGTCATCCTCCAGGTCCGGCCCACGGCCGACGCCCTCTGGCCGTCGCCGCTGGAACCGTGGTCGCACTGGCTCACCGGGCAGCAGGGCCGCGACCCCGGCTGGGACCCGCTGGGTTTCGCGGTGCGCGAGGCGCACCGCCGCGGTCTGGAACTGCACGCCTGGTTCAACCCCTACCGGGTGGCCAACCACACCGACCCCCGCAAGCTCGCCGCGGAGCACCCGGCCAGGCGCCACCCGGACTGGGTGGTCCCCTACGGCGGCAAGCTCTACTACAACCCCGGCCTGCCGGCGGTACGGCGGTTCGTCCAGGACGCCATGTTCGACGCCGTGGAACGCTACGACATCGACGCGATGCACTGGGACGACTACTTCTACCCCTACCCCGCGGCAGGCGCGGACTTCGACGACGCCGCCGCGTACCGCAGGTACGGCGGCGGGTTCGACTCCCGGGGCGACTGGCGGCGCCACAACATCGACCTGCTGGTGAAGGAGACCTCCCGCCGGTTGCGACAGGACCACTCCGGGGTGCGGTTCGGCGTCAGCCCGTTCGCGGTGTGGCGGAACGAGTCCACCGACCCGCGTGGCTCGGCGACCGCCGGGGGAGTGCAGACCTACGACGACCTGTACGCCGACACCCGCAAGTGGGTCAAGGAGGGCTGGGTCGACCACATCGTGCCGCAGGTGTACTGGCACCTGGGGCATCCGGCGGCCGACTACGCCACGTTGGTGCGCTGGTGGAGCGACGTCGTGGCGGGTACCGGGGTGGACCTGCACATCGGTGAGGCGCTGTACAAGGTGGCCGACGCGGCGCAGCCCGCTCCGTGGCACGAGCCGGACGAGCTCTCCCGGCACCTGACCTTCTGCCGGAAGCAGCCCGAGGTGAAGGGCAACGTCTTCTTCTCCGCCAAGGCGGTCAGCGCCGACCCGATCGGCGCGATGAGCCGGGTGGTCCGCGACCACTACTCCGCCCGCGTCTGACCCCCGCCCCCGACGCGCCCCGGGCTCGCCCTCCGACGTGTCCCGCGGCGCGCCCG
>NZ_BAAHCA010000755.1:0-2456 GCF_054776295.1 Streptomyces sparsus | reverse complement strand
GAGCCGTCCCCTGAGGCGCCGGGGGCGCCGCACGCGCCCGATCGCCGGGGAGCAAGCACACCGGCCGGTGACGTCCCGCAGGTCTGCGGTCGGCACCGGCCGGGGCGGCGTACGTTGGTCAGCTGACGCCGGCCGACTCCTCGTCGCTGTCCTTGACGCTGTCCTTGACGACCGCCTGCCGCCTGCTGGCGACCAGGCTCGTGACGGTGGTGACAACGAGGACGGAGCAGATGACACCGAGCGACACCGGGATGCTGATCTCCGGCACGTGCACTCCCGCCTCGTGCAGGGCGTGCAGGACCAGCTTCACCCCGATGAAGCCGAGGATGACGGACAGGCCGTAGGACAGGTGGACCAGCTTGCGCAGCAGGCCGCCGATGAGGAAGTACAGCTGGCGCAGGCCCATCAGGGCGAAGGCGTTGGCCGTGAAGACGATGTACGGGTCCTGCGTCAGGCCGAAGATCGCCGGGATGGAGTCCAGCGCGAACAGCACGTCGGTGGTGCCGATGGCGAGCATGACGATCAGCATCGGGGTCATCAGCCGCTTGCCGTTGCGGCGGATGAACAGGCGGGTGCCGTGGTACTCGTCGGTGGAGGGGAAGCGCCGCTCGACGAGCTTGAGGAAGCGGTTCTCCTCGTAGGCCTCGTCGGTGTGGTCGGCCCGCGCTTCCTGGATGAGCTTCCAGGCGGTCCAGATCAGGAACCCGCCGAAGATGAAGAAGACCCACGAGAAGTTCGCGATCAGCGCGGCGCCGGCGGCGATGAAGACCGCCCGCAGCACCAGCGCGATGAGCACGCCGATCATCAGTACCCGCTGCTGGTAGGCGGGCGGCACCGCGAACTTGGCCATGATCAGCACGAAGACGAAGAGGTTGTCGACACTCAGCGACTTCTCGGTGATGTAGCCGGCGAAGAACTCACCCGAGGGCTGCGCGCCGGCGAAGTAGAGCAGACCGAGGCCGAACAGGGCGGCGAGCACCACCCAGACCGCTGTCCAGGTGCCCGCCTCCTTGAGGGAGACCTCGTGGGGCTTGCGCCCGCCGATGAAGAAGTCGGCGGCGATGAGGGCGCACAGACCGACAACGGTCAGCGCCCAGATGGGCAGGGTCACATCCACAGGGGAAGCCTCCGGCTCGTGTGGCCGGAGGTCTCTTCCACTCGTGCACGGCACGAGCCGGTGTCCCGGGACCAGTTGATCGGTCCGTACTGACGAGAGCACCGCAGCAGGGAATACTCCCCTCCGCTGCGAAGAGATTACCCGATGGTCAAAGGCTGGTAAAGGGCGGCCCTAGGAAGTGCCGTAGCGACGGCGGGCGTCGGCATGCCGGGCGAGCACCTGGCTCAGGACACCGCTGCCGGGCGGGACCGTCGGCGGCTCATAGGTCCACTGGTGGCCGACCCACGGGTCGGCGAGGTGGTTGTCGGGCACCGGCGTGATGCGCAGCAGCGACCGCCACAGCGGGTCGAGCACCGGACCGTAGGAGTCGGCATCGGCCCGGTCGGCGACCATCATCAGGTGCACGCCCACCGGTGGGCCCTCGTCGGCGAGGTAGCGGAGCTGGGTGACTCCGCGGTCGTCGAAGCCGTGCGGGAAGTCGTGCACGATCAGCAGTTGCTCGGCCGGGTCGAGGTCCGGCGGCAGCGCGTCCGCGGCCCGGTTGCGGACCGCCATCTGCACCAGGTCGACCCGGCGGGTGAGGGCGGTGAGCAGCTGGGTGACGTCGGCCGCTGTCCGGGCCGGCGGGCTGCTGAGCACGCCGGCCGAGCTGAGCGGCATGAGCGCGCCGCCGGCGGCCCCGGCCGGGTCGATGACGTGCAGCGTGAGGTCGCCGACCGGGTAGACGGCCAGCAGCCTGGTGGCGAGGGCGGTGGACAGGCCTCCCGCAAGGGTCCGCAGTTCCTCCGGGGCGAACACGCCGGTCGAGTCGGAGGTGCGCCCGTGGTCGATCCACAGGCCGCGTTCCAGGGGCAGCCGGGTGAGCAGCGGTATGCGCAGATCGGCCCGCTCGGGGAGGCTGAGGTCTCCCAGCCGCATCGCCATGGGGGTTTCCATCGGCGGCTGGTAGGCGTGCCAGACGGGGTTGTCCCAACGGGCGAAGGACGGCGGCAGGGCCGGCTCGACCACAACGTACTCGGCGACGAGCTGCGCGCGGTCGCGGTCGAGCACCGCCCTGGCCCGCTCCACCAACTCGGCGTGGCGCGCGCCGGCTTCGGTGCGCACGGCGTCGGCGGCCGGACCGGACCGGGCCCGAGGGTCGCTGAGCGCGCGGTCGAGTTCCTGCTCCCGTCGCGAGTCGGCGAAGTCCACGGCGCTGCGGTACGCGGCGACCGTGCGGGAGTAGTCCTCGAACATGCCCCAGATCTGGTTGTACAGGCGTTCGTCCATCGACCAGCCGGCGGCGTCCCCGGCGACCGGTCGCGCGGGCCGGTCGGCCTCGGGCGGGGGCGGCGGAGGG
>NZ_BAAHCA010000754.1:0-2456 GCF_054776295.1 Streptomyces sparsus | reverse complement strand
GGCAGGGCGAGGCGCGCGGCCGGAGCGCGCCGCGGTGCGGAGGGCGCGGGTCCGCGGATCCGATCGTGAGCCGGCCGCGATCACAAGCGGGGTCCTGTCGATCGGAACACGGCCAAGAGATATCTTGATGTCGAGCAATGTTGCAGACGTGGAGCGGAGTACCAGGTGACTGACTCGACCATCATCTACACGCAGACCGACGAGGCTCCGGCCCTGGCGACGTATTCGTTCCTGCCCGTGATCGAGGCGTACGCCTCGACGGCAGGTGTCTCCGTGGAGAGCCGTGACATCTCTCTGGCGGGGCGCATCATCGCGCTTTTCCCCGAGTACCTCAAGGAGGACCAGCGCATCGACGACGCGCTGGCGGAGCTCGGCGAGCTGGCCAAGACTCCCGGGGCGAACATCATCAAGCTGCCGAACATCTCGGCGTCGATCCCCCAGCTGAAGGCGGCGATCGCCGAGCTGCAGAGCCAGGGCTACGCGCTGCCGGACTACCCGGACGAGCCGAAGACCGACGAGGAGCGGGACGTCCGCGCCCGGTACGACAAGGTCAAGGGCAGCGCCGTGAACCCGGTGCTGCGCGAGGGCAACTCCGACCGCCGTGCGCCGGCCTCGGTGAAGAACTACGCCAAGGCGCACCCGCACCGCATGGGCGCCTGGACGCCCGAGTCGAAGACGAACGTCGCCCACATGCAGGCGGAGGACTTCCGCTCCACCGAGAAGTCCGCGGTGGTCACCGAGGCCGGTTCGCTGCGCATCGAGCTGGCGGGCGACGACGGCTCCACGACCGTGCTGCGCGAGTCGGTGCCGGTGCTGGCCGGTGAGGTCGTCGACGCCTCGGTCATGCGGGTGGCGGCGCTGCGCGAGTTCCTCAAGGAGCAGATCGACCGCGCGAAGTCCGATGACGTGCTCTTCTCGGTGCACCTCAAGGCCACCATGATGAAGGTCGCCGACCCGATCGTCTTCGGCCACGTCGTACGCGCCTTCTTCCCGAAGACGTTCGCCGCGCACGGCGACAAGCTCGCCGCGGCCGGCCTGACCCCGAACGACGGTCTGGGCGGCATTCTCAAGGGCCTGGAGGCGCTGCCCGAGGGCGCGGAGATCCAGGCGTCCTTCGAGTCCGAGCTGACCGAGGGCCCGGCGCTGGCGATGGTCGACTCCGACCGCGGCATCACCAACCTGCACGTGCCGAGCGACGTCATCGTGGACGCCTCGATGCCGGCCATGATCCGCACCTCCGGCCACATGTGGGGCCCGGACGGCGAGGAGGCCGACACGCTGGCCGTCATCCCGGACAGCAGCTACGCCGGCGTCTACCAGGTGGTCATCGACGACTGCCGCGCCAACGGCGCCTTCGACCCGTCCACGATGGGCTCGGTGCCCAACGTCGGCCTGATGGCGCAGAAGGCCGAGGAGTACGGCAGCCACGACAAGACCTTCGAGATCCCGACCACCGGCACCGTGCGCGTGGTCGACGACGCCGGCGACGTGGTGCTCGAGCACGAGGTGAGCACCGGCGACATCTGGCGCATGTGCCAGACCAAGGACGCGCCGATCAGGGACTGGGTCAAGCTGGCCGTCACCCGGGCCCGCGCGACCGGTGTTCCGGCGGTGTTCTGGCTCGACGAGACCCGCGCCCACGACGCCAACCTCATCGCCAAGGTCAAGGCGTACCTGCCCGAGCACGACACCGACGGCCTGCAGATCGAGATCATGCCGCCGGCCGAGGCGACCGCGTTCTCCCTGGAGCGCATCCGCCGCGGGGAGGACACCATCTCCGTCACCGGCAACGTGCTGCGCGACTACCTGACGGACCTCTTCCCGATCCTCGAGGTGGGCACCAGCGCGAAGATGCTGTCCGTCGTCCCGCTGATGAACGGCGGCGGCCTGTTCGAGACGGGTGCCGGCGGCTCCGCGCCGAAGCACGTCCAGCAGCTCGTCAAGGAGAACTACCTGCGCTGGGACAGCCTGGGTGAGTTCCTGGCCCTCGCGGTCAGCTTCGAGCACCTCGCCCAGACCACGGGCAACGCGAGCGCGCAGGTGCTCGCCGACACCCTCGACCGGGCCAACGCCACCTTCCTCAACGAGGACAAGTCGCCGAGCCGTCGCCTCGGCGGCATCGACAACCGGGGCAGCCACTTCTACCTGGCGCTCTACTGGGCTCAGGAGCTGGCGAAGCAGACGGACGACCCCCAGCTCGCGGAGGCGTTCGCCGGTCTGGCGAAGACGCTCACCGAACAGGAGCAGACGATCGTCGACGAGCTGGTCGCGGTGCAGGGCTCCCCGGCCGAGATCGGCGGTTACTACCGACCGGACGCGGCGAAGGCCTCGGCCGTGATGCGTCCGTCGGCGACCTTCAACCAGGCGCTCGCGACACTGGGCTGATCCCAGGGCCCGCGGACGGCACCCGGCCGTTCGGGGCGCACGGACCCGGTGCGGCGTCCGACCGCCGCACC
>NZ_BAAHCA010000753.1:0-2462 GCF_054776295.1 Streptomyces sparsus | reverse complement strand
CGGGGCGCCCCGGCGGGCGGCGCGGCGTCGCCGCAAACCGGGCGTCGGCACGCACGGGACGGGTCCGGCGGTGCTTACCCTCAGGGAGTGAGCGAATCCCGTACCCGGACGTCCGTGCCGCGGTCGCTGCTGCCCGGTGAGCTGGCCGCGGCCTACGGTGGGGCGGAAGGTGACGGTCGGGTGCGGCGCACCACCCGCGACTGGCTGGTGGACGCCGCGCTGTTCGTGTGGTCCGTGCTGTGGCTGGTGCTGGTGTGGACGGCGCTTCAGGACTACGGGCACCTGCCGGACTGGATGCGCCTGGTCGACGCCCCGCTGGGCGCGGCGGCCTGCCTGTCGCTGTGGTGGCGGCGGCGGTTCCCCATGGCGGTGGCGCTGTTCACCGTGCCGGTGGCGGCGGTGGCCAACACGGCCGTCGGCGCACTCATGGTGGTCGTGCTCAACCTGGCGCTGCGGGTGCCGTGGCAGCGCGCGGTGCCGGTGCTGGTGCTGTACCTGGCGACGGCGATGCCCTACGTCCTGATGTACACCGTCCCCTACGAGGGCGGCTGGGTGACCGCCTCCTTCGTCTTCGCCTACTACCTGGTGTTCTTCGCCTGGGGCACCGCCATCAGGGCACGCCGCAAGCTGGTGCTGCGCATACGGGAGGACTCCGAGCGGGAACGGCTGGACCACGCCCGCCGCCTGGCCGACACCCGGCGCGCGGAGCGGACGGCGATCGCCCGGGAGATGCACGACGTGCTGGCGCACCGCATCTCACTGCTGTCCGTGCACGCCGGCGCCCTGGCGTACCGGACGCAGCAGTCGGCTGCCGGACTCAGCCCCGCGCTCGACGAGTCGAAGGTCGCCGAGAGCGCCCAGGTGATCCGGGACAACGCCCACCAGGCGCTGGAGGAACTGCGGGAGGTGCTGCACGTGCTCCGCGCCGACGCCGCGGAGAGCGGTGGCGCCGCCGCTCCGCAGCCGAGCCTGGCCGACGTCGCGTGCCTGGTCGACGAGGCCCGGCGGGCCGGCCAGCAGGTCGAGTACATGGACGGCCTGCCGGACGAGGCCGCCGGGTCCCCGCGCGGGCAGGTCCAGCGGACGGCGTACCGGATCGTCCAGGAGGGCCTGACCAACGCCCGCAAGCACGCGCCGGGCGCCCGGGTCACCGTCCGGTTGTCGGGCGGGCCGGGCACGGGACTGACGGTGGACGTGCGCAACCCGCTGCCGGTGGGCGTCACCGGGTCGCGGATCCCGGGAGCGGGCGCCGGCCTGACGGGGTTGCGCGAGCGGGTGGACCTGGACGGCGGCAGCCTGGAACACGGCAGCAGCGACGGCTCGTTCGTGCTGACCGCCCACCTCCCGTGGCCCCGGGAGGCCCGCCCGACCGGCACCTGACGTCGCGCCGGGCCAGGTCGCGTCCCCGACGGCCGTGGCGGGGGTGCGGGGCGGGGCGGAGGCAGAAGGCGGGGGTGCGGGGGGATGCGTGGTGGGGGATGCGTGGCGGCGGAACTTTTCCTGGCGGGCGCGGCAACCTTTCGGGTGCCGGCGGCGACCAGGGGACGCACGACGTCACCAGACCGGGAAAGAGTTACATGAACCCCAGAGCAGAACTGCGCCGCCAGGACCGTCGACGGGTCAACCGCCGACGGGCGCTCGGCGGACTCACCGCCGCGCTCGCCCTGACCGGCGCCGCCGTCGTCACCCAGCTGCCCCTGTCGTCCGCCGGCGCGGCCACCGACTGGCCGACGACCACCGGCGACCGGCCCGTGACGAAGACGATCGACGTGAAGGGCACCTACAACGGCGAGTACCAGCGCTTCGTCGGCAAGGGCGCGCTGGGCGACGGCAGCCAGGACGAGGGGCAGCCACCGGTCTTCAAGCTCGCCGACGGTGCGGTGCTGAAGAACGTCGTACTGGGCAGGCCCGCGGCGGACGGCGTGCACTGCATGGGCAGTTGCACGCTCCAGAACGTGTGGTGGGAGGACGTCGGTGAGGACGCCGCCACCTTCAAGGGCGGCGCCGACGCCGTCTACACCGTGCGCGGCGGCGGTGCCAAGCACGCCGGTGACAAGGTGTTCCAGCACAACGGCGGCGGCAAGCTCGTGGTGGCGAAGTTCGCCGTGGAGGACTTCCAGACGCTGTACCGCTCCTGCGGCAACTGCAAGAAGCAGCACCAGCGTTCGGCGATCTTCCGGGACATCCAGGTCACCACGCCCGCGTCCCGGCTGGCCGGCGTCAACTCCAACTACGGCGACTCCGTGGCGCTGCGCGGCATCACCGTGATCGGCGACGCAAAGCGCAAGCTGGTGCCGTGCCAGAAGTACACCGGCAACAACACCGGTTCCGAGCCGAAGCGCGCCGGGACGGACGCCGACGGCAGGCACTGCAACTACCGCGCGTCCGACGTCACCCACCGCTGACGACGGACCCGGCCCCGCACGCCGCGCCCCGCCCCGAGCTCCGCGCCAGGGGCGGGG
>NZ_BAAHCA010000752.1:0-2463 GCF_054776295.1 Streptomyces sparsus | reverse complement strand
TCGGGCCGTCCCGGACCGGGGGAGCCCGGTGCGCGGGAGGGTCGGTGCCGCCGACGTCGGTGCGGGGGCCCTGGGGAAGGCGGTCGGGGCCCCCGCGGGGTCAGCTGCCGTGGTGCTGGTGCTGGTGCTTGCCGCCACCGGAGGAACCGCCGTCCCCTTCGGAGCCGGCGCCGCCGGTGTGCGACTCGCCTTCTTCCACCTCCCCTCCCAGCCGTCCGCGGACGGAGCCGAGCACCTTCGGCTCGCCCACGGCGACCCAGCGCTCGCCGACGAGGTACGTGCCGCCGTACGGCTTCGCCTCGTGCAGCCATGACTGCTGGCCCTTGCTGGTGGCGAAGGTGGCCAGCACGAACCGTCCCTGCTCGGTGGTGCACATGCCGCGGCGGAGTTCGTCGGCGTCGATCTCCACGTTGACCTCGCAGTCCGTCTTCGCGGCGAGCTGCTCCAACGTGCCCGTCGCCGTGGCCGGCTTGTCGGGGGCCGCGGCCCGTTTCGAGGCGGAGCCGGTGGGCTCGGTGGTGTCCTGCGCACCGCATCCGGTGAGCAGGAGCACGCCGGTCACCGCCGCCGCGGCGGCTGCTGTGCGGACGCGGAGTCGCATCGATGAACCTGCCTTCCGGGGCCGGTCAGTTGGTGCAGTTCTGACCACTGTTGATGCAGTCCACCGCCTTGTTCATCAGGCCTTCCGACATCACGTTGATGAAGTCGCCGTGGTCGGTGATCGGCTTGTGCAGCTGCTCCGGGAAGGAGTCGACCGCGAAGCCCGGGCCCGGCGGGATGTCGTAGGTGACGCGCTGGACCATCTGCGGGATGGCCCTGAAACCGTTGCCGCAGCGCCCCTTCCTGTCGGCGAAGGCCACGTGGGTGCGGTGGTTGGCGCTGTCGATGTTCTCACCGTCCCAGCAGCTCTGGAAGCGGAACGTGCGGACGACCTCGCTGCCCTCGGGGCAGATCGGGTACCTGTCCTTCAGCTGCCGGTCCTCGAACCCGGTGCAGCTCCACGACGCGTTGGCGTTGTCCGGTCCGTTGGTGAAGGCCTTGGCGTCGCCGGTGATGATGCGCAGGAAGCGCGGCATGGCGGTCACCTTGCCGCGCGGGTTGCCCTCGAAGGAGAGGGTGACGCTGGAGGGCTGCTGGATCTCGCCGACGTTGCCGTCCTGGCCGCCGCCGGGCTCGTTGGCGTCCTGCTCGTCCTGACCGTTCTGCAGGCGCAGCACGGGCCAGAAGTAGGACGACTGGTCCTCCTGGTTCACGCACGTGGTGCGGGCGTTGGCGAGGTCCTCGTCGCTGGCGAAGCCGTTGTTGCCCTGGTTGCCCACGTAGTCGTGCATGTGGTGGGCGCCGTTGCTCACGCCCGGGGCGACGATCACGTTGTCCGAGTTGAAGAGGCCGTTCTCGTTGGTTCCGCACTCGGTGGTGAAGGTGCCGGTGGAGGCGTTGCGGCGGTTGCGCGGCTCGGACACGTTGGGCTGGACGGTGGTGATGTCCACGAAGTCCTCGGGGGACGGGCCGGCGGGCTGACCGCCGCCGTTGTCCCCTTCGCCCTCACCCTGGCCGTCTCCCTGACCCTGGTTGCCGCCCTGGTCGCCGCCACCCTGGCCCTGGTCCTGGCCCTGGTCGCCGCCGCCACCCTGGCCCTGGTTGTCGCCCTGGCCCTCGCCTTCGTCGGGTGCGGGGGCCGCCACGTCGTCACGGACCTCGCAGTCCGCCATGGGGTCGAGGTTGCGCGGGCGCTCGGCGGCTCTGCCGATGGAGATGGCGATCCGGTCGATGGTGGCGGCCCGCTTGGACCTGAGCGGGCCCAGAATGGCGTTGTTGACGAAGTTGGGGTCGTTCTGGATGGCCCGCTGCGAGGAGTTGAGCCGCTTGTAGGCGTCCGCCACCTGCGAGTCGAGCAGCGCGAGGTTGCGGTCCACCTCCGCGCGGGCGGAGTCCGGCACTTCCACCAGCCGGTCCGCGACCTCCGGGCAGGCGATGGTGGAGACGGTGTCCGCTCGGGCTGGTGCGTCGCGGGTGGTACCGCCGCGGTCCTTCGACGTTCCGGCGCTTGCGTAGACATTGGCCGCGACCAGTCCGCCGCCCCCGAGGAGCAGTGCCGCGGCCGCGGCTGTCGTTCTGTTCAGCAAGCCAGAGCGCCTGTGAGTCATCTTTTTCATGGATTCCCTCTGGATCGTTCCGAAGAAGGCTCTCCTGTGTTGGGGAGGAGAGCCTTCCGGGCAGGGGAGACGCGACTCCGTGTCCCTCCCCATACGGCCCTGCGGAACGGGGCGTTCAGAGGTGTCCGTGATTTTTCCGTGGTTCAGGTTTCAGCTGTCGCCTTGTGAGTGGGGGGAGTTGGCGGGACCTGCACGTCCGTGGCCGGCGGGACGCCGGGCCCGCTCGGCGACTCGGCCACCGTCACGGTCCGTGGTGCGGGCACGAGCGGGGGCGCGGGGACGGTGCCCGCGGCCGGCCGGGTGGCCC
>NZ_BAAHCA010000751.1:0-2466 GCF_054776295.1 Streptomyces sparsus | reverse complement strand
GGCGCCCGCCTCCGCCGGCTGCCCGTCCGTCCCCGCTCCCACGCGCCATCAGACTCTCCCTCGACACCACTGTGCGACCCCGACCATTCCCGTGCGCCCCCGCCCCTGCCACCGCGCGCTCCGGTCCCTGACCACGCGCGCCGCGCCCCGGCCCTGTCCGTGTGCGCGACAGGGCCGGGGCGGGCCGTGGGCAGGGCGGTACGGCGGCGCCGTACCCGGAGCGGTCAGCTCCGCAGCGAGGCCATCCAGGCCTCGACCTCGTCGGACCGCCGGGGCAGCCCGGCCGAGAGGTTGCGGTTGCCGTCCTCCGTCACCACGATGTCGTCCTCAATGCGGACGCCGATGCCCCGGTACTCCTCGGGCACGGTCAGGTCGTCCGCCTGGAAGTACAGGCCGGGTTCGACCGTCAGGCACATGCCGGGCTCCAGGGTGCCGTCGGCGTACGCCTCCCGCCGGGCGGCGGCGCAGTCGTGCACGTCCAGTCCGAGCATGTGGCCGGTGCCGTGCAGGGTCCAGCGCCGGTGCAGCCCCAGCTCCAGCACCTTCTCCACCGGACCGTCCAGCAGGCCCCACTCGACGAGCTTCTCGGCGAGCACCCGCTGCGCGGCGTTGTGGAAGTCCGAGTACTTGCCACCGGGCCGCACCGCGGCGATGCCGGCCTCCTGCGCCTCGTAGACGGCGTCGTAGATCGTGCGCTGGAGGTCGGTGAAGCGGCCGTCGACCGGCATGGTGCGGGTGACGTCGGCGGTGTAGAGCGTGTGCGTCTCGACGCCCGCGTCCAACAGCAGCAGGTCACCGGCACGCACCGGACCGTCGTTGCGGACCCAGTGCAGCGTCGTGGCGTGCGGACCGGACGCGCAGATCGTCCCGTAGCCGACGTCGTGGCCCTCGACCCGCGCACGCAGGAAGAAGGTGCCCTCGACGTACCGCTCCGACGTGGCCTGCGCCTTGTCCAGGACACGCACCACGTCCTCGAAGCCGCGGACCGTGGAGTCCACCGCCTTCTGCAGCTCGCCCAGCTCGAAGTCGTCCTTGACCAGCCGCATCTCGGACAGGAACACCCGCAGCTGCTCGTCCCGCTCGGCGGTGACCTTGTCGGTGAGGGCCTGATCCAGGCCGGCGTCGTGCCCCCGGACCAGCCGCACCGGGCCGGTCGCGTCCCGGAGCTTCTCCGCCACCGTGCGGACGTCCGCACAGGGGATGCCGTACAGCTGCTCGGCCTCGGTCAGGCTGTTCCGGCGACCCACCCACAGCTCGCCCTGGCCGTCCAGCCAGAACTCGCCGTTCTCCCGGTCGGAGCGCGGCAGCAGGTACAGCGTGGCGTCGTGGCCCTCGCCGCCGGGGCGCGGCTCCATGACGAGCACACCGTCCTCGGCCTGGTCACCGGTGAGGTAGGCGTACTCGACCGAGGCGCGGAAGCGGTACTCGGTGTCGTTGGAACGGGTCTTCAGGCCCCCGGCGGGCACCACCAGGCGCTCCCCGGGGAAGTGCGCGGACAGGGCGGCGCGGCGGCGCGCGGTGTGCTCGACCTGCTCGACCGGCTGCAGATCACGCAGCTCGGTGTCGGCCCATCCGTTCTTCATGTTCTCGGCGAGCTCGTCGGACAGGTCCGGGTACAGACCGTTCTTCCGCTGCTTGATGGGCTGCTCGTCAGCCGGGGTCTCCGGCGACTGCTGCTCGGCCACGTCTGCCTCCTTGCGTACGGACTGGGACCGTCGTCCATCGTATGTCCGGACGACCCGGCGCAGACGTGCACCGCCCCCCGCCACCGGGCACGCCCCCGATCCGCCCGACGTGACGTGACCTGGACCACCCGGCACCATCCGGTCCCGGCCGGTGCGCGGCAGCGGGTACGGCGGGGCGGGTTCAGAAGCGCGCGGCGAGCAGGACGACGTCCTCGTCGCTGTCCGCGTCCGCGAGGCCGTCCGGCAGCACCGTGTGCAGCACGTGGTCGGCCAGCGCCTCCGGATCGTCCCGGACCGAGGGGGCCGCGCTCCTGGTGGCGGCCTGCAACCGGACGAACGCCTGGTCCAGCGGCTCGCCGGTGCGCTGCACCAACCCGTCGCTGTAGAGCAAAAGCGTTTCACCAGCGTCCAGGCGCAGCTCGACGCTCGGGGCCTCCCAGCAGGCGAGCATGCCGACCAGCGCGGAGAGCATGGTCTCGGCGCACTCGCAGCGCCGCGGGCCGACGATCAGCGGCGGGCAGTGCCCGGCGCCCGCCACCACGACCGTGCGCGACGTCGGCTCCGCGAAGCCGAACAGGGCGGTCGCGGTGCGCGCCGGCTCGGTGAGGCGCATCAGCAGCTCCAGGTCCGAGAGCACCGCGACCGGGTCCTCGCCCTCCATCACCGCGTAGGCGCGCAGCGACGCCCGGAGCCGGCCGCTCGCCGCGATCGCCGTGGGACCGCTTCCGGTGACCCCGCCGACGGACAGCCCCAGGGCGCCCTCCGGCAGCGGCAGCACGTC
>NZ_BAAHCA010000750.1:0-2469 GCF_054776295.1 Streptomyces sparsus | reverse complement strand
CGCTCCGCCCACCGGCCCGCCCAGCCCCGGAGCCCGGGCGCACGCTCGGGCCGGGTCCCCGCTCAGGCCGGGCCGGGGGCCGCTGAGGTGGAGCCGTCGCGGGTGGGGACGTCTCGGACCATGCGCAGGTACTTGTCCCAGTCCCAGTGCGGTCCGGGATCGGTGTGGTCGGCGCCCGGCACCTCGTTGTGGCCGATGATGTGCTTCCGGTCGCGCGGGAAGCCGTACCGGTCGCATATGTCCGCGGTGATCTGGGCGGAGGCCTGGTACATCCGGTCGGTGAAGAGTTCCGGACGGTCGACGAAGCCCTCGTGCTCGATGCCGATGCTGCGCTCGTTGTACTCGCGGTTGCCCGCGTGGAAGGCGACGTCCAGCTCCCGCACGGTCTGGGCGACCTTGCCGTCGGAGGTGCGCAGCACGTAGTGGGCGGCGGCGCGGTGCCCCGGGTCGCGGAAGGCGCTCAGCGCGCTCGCGTAGTCGCCCTGGATGACGTGGACGACCACCCGGTCGATGACGTAGTCGTCCGGGCGGCTGGCCCGGCGCCAGTTCGCCGGGGACGCCGCGACCCAGGCCGCGCCGGTGAGATCCACCTCACCGTCCTTGCGCGGCTTCTCGTTGCCGGGCATGCGCCACCACAGGCGCCGCAGCTCGTCGCGTTGCGCGTAGCCGACACCGCCGAGCACGGCCGCCGTGCCGGCGCCGATCAGCAGGGCCCGTCGGCTCACCCCGCGGTGTTCCTGCGGCTGCGCCGTCATCGCCGTCCCCGATCGTTCTGAGTGCGGCGGGCCACGAGAGTGCGCCCGGCCGCGTGCGGTGTCTCCACGACTCACCAACGCGTCCGCGCGGCCGACGGTTCCACCCCGCGCGGCGGGCCGGGCGCGTCCCGGCGGGTGGGCGAGGGCGTCCGGGCACGGGCGCGCCGCGGACCCGTACCCTTGAGGGGTTATGACTGACTCGACTGCGCCGCGCCCGCGGCTCCGTGTACTGGCCGCCATGTCCGGCGGCGTGGACTCCGCTGTTGCCGCCGCCCGCGCGGCGGAGGCCGGCCACGACGTGACCGGCGTCCACCTGGCCCTCTCGGCGAACCCGCAGTCGTTCCGGACGGGGGCGCGCGGCTGCTGCACGGTCGAGGACTCCCGGGACGCCCGGCGGGCCGCTGACGTGATCGGCATCCCCTTCTACGTGTGGGACCTCGCCGAGCGGTTCCGTGAGGACGTGGTCGACGACTTCGTCGCCGAGTACGAGGCCGGCCGGACGCCGAACCCGTGCCTGCGCTGCAACGAGAAGATCAAGTTCGCGGCGCTGCTCGACAAGGCGCTGGCGCTGGGCTTCGACGCGGTCTGCACCGGCCACTACGCGACGGTGGTGGTGGGCGCGGACGGTCGCCGGGAGCTGCACCGGGCGAGCGACGAGGCGAAGGACCAGTCGTACGTGCTCGGTGTGCTGGACGAGCGGCAGCTCGCGCACGCCATGTTCCCGCTGGGCGACACCCTCACCACGAAGGGCGAGATCCGCGCGGAGGCGGAGCGGCGCGGCCTGGCGGTGGCGAAGAAGCCCGACAGCCACGACATCTGCTTCATCGCCGACGGTGACACCCAGGGGTTCCTGGCCAAGCACCTCGGTACCGCCGAGGGCGACATCCTCGACGAGGACGGGCACAAGCTCGGCACTCACGAGGGCGCCTACGGCTTCACCGTCGGGCAGCGCAAGGGCCTGCGCATCGGGCATCCCGCGCCGGACGGCAAGCCGCGCTACGTGCTGGACATCTCGCCGGTGGACAACACCGTCACCGTCGGTCCGGTGGAGGCGCTCGACGTGGTCGCGCTGACCGCGATCCGGCCGCGCTGGTGCGGTGCGGCCCCGACGGGCCCCGGGGAGTACACCGCCCAGTTCCGGGCGCACGGCGGGGAGACGCCGGTGAGCGCGGAGCCGGCCGACGACGGGCTGAGCGTCCGGTTCCACGAGCCGGTGCGCGGGGTGGCGCCCGGCCAGGCGATCGTGCTGTACGACGGGACGAGGGTGGTCGGATCGGCGACGATCGCCACCACCCGGCGGGCCGAGCGAGTCAGCGGCTGACCGGCCGGGACGCTCCCGCCCGTCCCCGCCGCACCCCGGCCACCACTCGCTGCCCTCGGCGGCGGGCGTCGGTGGCCGGACGGGCGTTCAGGAGTCGGCGGGCAGGCGGGCAAGTTGGCGGGACTGGGCCACCAGGCGGTCCTCGCTGTCCCAGACCTCCGCGTCCTCCTCCAGGAAGCCGCCGGCCAGGTTGCGGGTGGTGATGGAGACCCGCACCGGTCCGGGGGCGGGGCGGCACCGGATGTGCACGGTCAGTTCGATCGTCGGCACCCAGCCCTTGACGCCCAGGTCGAAGGCGGTGGGCGGCAGCGCGTCGACGGCCAGCAGCAGCGCCGCCGGGTCCAGGTCCCGGCCGTCCGCCAGCGCGAACCAGGCGCGCATCTCACCGCGTCC
>NZ_BAAHCA010000749.1:0-2470 GCF_054776295.1 Streptomyces sparsus | reverse complement strand
ACACCCCCGGCGCCCGTACTGCGCCTGCCCCGCAGGTCGCGCCCCCTCACGGGGCCGGCGCCCCACCCGGCCGTGCCCCGGCCGCCGCTGTCGGTGCCGGGGTGCACGATGGTGTCCATGGGTCAGACCTCGGCTCTCGCCTCCTTCTCCCCGGCCACCCGCGCCTGGTTCTCCGGTGCCTTCCACGCGCCCACCGCGGCGCAGGAGGGCGCGTGGCGGGCCCTCGCGGAGGAGTCGGACGCCCTGGTCGTCGCGCCCACCGGTTCGGGAAAGACGCTGGCGGCGTTCCTCGCCTCGCTGGACCAGCTCGCCTCCGAGCCCCCGCCCGCCGAGCCGGGCCGCCGCTGCCGGGTGCTGTACGTGTCGCCGCTGAAGGCCCTCGCGGTCGACGTGGAACGCAACCTGCGCAGTCCGCTCACCGGCATCCGGCAGGAGTGCGTGCGCCGCGGCCTGCCCGAGCCGGACGTCAGGGTGGCGATCCGCTCCGGCGACACCCCGGCGGCCGAGCGCCGGGCGCTGGCCCGCCGTCCGCCGGACATCCTCATCACGACCCCCGAGTCGCTCTTCCTGATGCTCACCGCGGCGGCCCGGGAGGCGCTGCGCGGGGTGCGCACGGTGATCCTGGACGAGGTGCACGCGGTGGCCGGCACCAAGCGCGGCGCTCATCTGGCGCTGTCGCTGGAGCGGCTGGACGAGCTGCTCGACCGCCCGGCGCGCCGCATCGGGCTGTCCGCGACGGTCCGGCCGGTCGAGGAGGTGGCCCGGTTCCTCTCGCCGCAGCGGTCGGCGAAGATCGTGCAGCCCCCCTCGGCGAAGGAGTTCGACCTCAGCGTCGTCGTGCCCGTGGAGGACATGGGGGAGCTGGGCTCGTCACCCGTGCAGGACGCGGCCGGAACAGCCGCCGGCTCCTCGCCGTCGATCTGGCCGTCGGTGGAGGAACGCATCACCGACCTGGTGCAGGCGCACCGCTCGACCATCGTGTTCGTGAACTCGCGGCGGCTCGCGGAGCGGCTGTGCAACCGGCTCAACGAGATCGCCTACGAACGGGCAACCGGCGAGCCCCTGCCCGAGGCGCACTCCCCCGCGCAGCTGATGGGCGGGTCGGGGGCCGCCGAGGGCGCGCCTCCGATCCTGGCCAGGGCGCACCACGGGTCGGTGTCGAAGGAGCAGCGGGCGCAGGTCGAGGAGGACCTCAAGGCCGGTCGGCTGCCGGCCGTGGTGGCGACGTCCAGCCTGGAGCTGGGCATCGACATGGGCGCGGTGGACCTGGTGGTCCAGGTCGAGTCGCCGCCCTCGGTGGCGTCCGGTCTGCAGCGGGTGGGGCGCGCCGGACACCAGGTGGGCGCGGTGTCGGCGGGTGTCTGCTTTCCCAAGTACCGCGGTGACCTGGTGCAGTCCGCGGTCGTGACGGAACGCATGCGGCAGGGGGCCATCGAGGCCCTGCGGGTGCCCGCGAACCCGCTGGACGTGCTGGCCCAGCAGGTCGTGGCGATGGCGGCGATGGACACCTGGGACGTGGACGAGTTGCTGACCGTGGTGCGGCGGGCGGCGCCCTTCGCGTCGCTCCCGCAGTCGGCGTGGACGGCGGTGTTGGACATGCTGGCCGGCCGCTACCCGTCCGACGCGTTCGCCGAGCTGCGCCCGCGGCTGGTCTGGGACCGGGTCGCGCACACCGTCACCGGCCGCCCGGGGGCGCAGCGCCTCGCGGTGACGTCCGGCGGCACGATTCCCGACCGCGGCCTGTTCGGCGTCTTCCTCGCGGGGGCCGATCCGCAGCGCGGCGGTGGCCGGGTGGGTGAGCTGGACGAGGAGATGGTCTACGAGTCGCGGGTGGGCGACGTCTTCACGCTGGGCACCACCACCTGGCGCATCGAGGACATCACGCGCGACCGGGTGCTGGTCTCGCCGGCGCCTGGCGTGCCGGGCCGGCTGCCGTTCTGGAAGGGCGACCAGCTCGGCCGGCCGCTGGAGCTGGGCCGGGCTCTGGGTGCCTTCCTGCGGGAGCTGGGCGGTCTCGGCCGGGAGGCCGCGCAGGAGCGGCTCGGCGCCGCCGGGCTCGACGAGCTGGCGCGCGCCAATCTGCTCGCCTACCTGGACGAGCAGCGGGCGGCGTGCGGTCACGTGCCCGACGACCGCACGATCGTGGTGGAGCGGTTCCGGGACGAGCTGGGCGACTGGCGGGTGGTGGTGCACTCCCCGTTCGGCGCGCAGGTGCACGCGCCGTGGGCGCTGGCGCTGGGCGCCCGGCTCACCGAGCGGTACGGCCTGGACGCCCAGGTGATGCACGCCGACGACGGCATCGTGCTGCGGCTGCCGGACGCCGACCTGCTCGGTTCGGAAGCGGACGACGTCGTCGGCGGCGGGCAGCCGCCCAGCGGCGACCACGGCGTGGAGCAGGCCCCGGTCGGCGCGGCCGACGTGCTGCTGGACCGGGACGAGGTGGAGCAGACCGTCACCGACCAGGTGGGCG
>NZ_BAAHCA010000748.1:0-2470 GCF_054776295.1 Streptomyces sparsus | reverse complement strand
CGTGCGGTGCCGCCGGTCGACGCCCGCCGTGGCGATCCGCCTGCCGACCCCTTGCCGCCTCCGGACGGGTTCCGGTGGCGCGGGGGTGTTCAAGCCGGCGGCGGTGCGTTATACAGGGGCCACACCGACTAGAACGTGTTCTCGTCCTGTCCGAGTCCGAGTCCGAGTCCGAGTCCGAGTCCGAGTCCGAGCCCGAGCCCGAGCCCGAGCCCGAGTTGTGCTGCCCGTGCCGCCGGACCGCCGCGCGGGCGGACGCCGCCCGCCGCCCGCTTCCCCCGGCCAAGGAGCGCCCCGCCGATGCCCATCGATGTCGACCTCGTCCTCGCCGCCGAACCCGTCACCACCGAGCTGTCCTGGGACCACAAGGACGTGCAGCTGTACCACCTGGGTCTGGGCGCCGGACGCCCCGCGACCGACCCGGCCGAACTCCGCTACCTGCTGGAGGACCGCCTCCAGGTCCTGCCGTCCTTCGCCACCGTCGCCGGCGGCGGCATGGCCGCCATGGACGGGCTGTCCGCCCCCGGCGTGGACGTGGACCTGACCGCCGTGCTGCACGGCTCGCAGTCGCTGGTGCTGCACCGGCCGTTGCCGAGCGGCGGCGGCGCCACGCAGCGCGCACGCGTCACCGCCGTGTACGACAAGGGCAAGGCGGCCGTGGTGGTGCTGCGGGCCGAGGCCCGGGACGGCGACGGACCGCTGTGGACGTCCGAAGCGGAGATCTTCGTCCGCGGTGAGGGCGGGTTCGGCGGGGAGCGCGGGCCGTCCCACCGGACGCAGGAACCCGACCGTGCCCCCGACCTCACCGTGGAGCGGCGCATCCGGGAGGAGCAGGCGCTGATCTACCGCCTCTCCGGCGACTGGAACCCCCTGCACGCCGACCCCGAGTTCGCCGCGCTGGCCGGCTTCGACGCCCCGATCCTGCACGGCCTGTGCTCCTACGGCATGACGCTCAAAGCCGTGGTGGACACCGTGCTGGACGGCGACGCGAGCCGGGTCGGCGCCTACCGGGCCCGCTTCGCCGGGGTCGTCTTCCCCGGCGAGACCCTGCGGATACGCGTCTGGCGGTCGGCACCGGGCCGGCTCCAGCTGACCGTCGGTGCCGCCGAACGGGACGACGCCCCGGTGCTGAGCGGCGTCGTGGTCGAGTACACCTGAGCCCGATGCGCGGCACGGGGGCGGGCAGGCCTCAGACGTCCACGGTCTCCGAGGTGATCAACTCCGTCAGCGCCGCCATGCCGCCGCGCTCCATCGCAGACCGCTGACGGGCCGCCGCCGTGCCGTCCGTCAGCAACTGCCGTATGAGTCCGCCGACCTGGCGTTCGTCGCCCGCCTCGGCGAGCGCGGGCTGGATGTGCCGCAGCAACGAGCCGACCACCTCGGCGGCGGGCCGCGAGGCGGTGCCGTCCGGGGTGACCAGGTGGGCTTCCAGCCCGTAGCGGGCGGCGTGCCAGCCGGCGCCGACGAGTATCTCCTGCGGTACGGCCGGCATCGGCCGGCCCGCGCGCTCGTCCTCGAGGGCCGTCGCCACCAGGGCACGGATCAGGCCGCCGAACAGTACGGCGTCCCCGGCGCGCAACTGCACGTCCAGCGCGCGGACCTCCACCGTCGGGTACTTCTCGGACACCCGGGCCTGCCAGTACAGCGCCCCGCGGTCCCCGATCACCCCCGCGTGGAGCAGGCCCTCCACACGGCGCTCGTAGTCCTGCTCGTCGGCGAACAGCGGCGGCTGGCCGCTCACCGGCCAGCGGTTGAAGACCACCGTGCGCCAACTGGCGAAACCAGTGTCGTGGCCCTGCCAGACGGGCGAGTTGGCGCCCATCGCCACCAGCACCGGCAGCCACGGCCGCAGGCGGTTGACCACCGCCACCCCCGTCGCACGGTCCGGTACCGCGACATGGCAGTGCATGCCGTTGATCAACTGCTCGTCCACCAGCTGGGGCGCCACGTCCAGAAGTGCCCGGTAGCGGGGCGCGTCGGTGATCGGCACCGGGTTGTGGCCGGCCAGCGGGGCCGAACCGGAGGCGGCCAGCCGGCAGCCCGCCTTCTCCGCGGCGCTGCTCAGGGAGTGTCGCATCCGCAGCAGGTGGCCGCCGGCCTCGTCGAGGGTCTCGCAGATCGGAGTGGCGACCTCCACCTGCACCTGGAGCAGCTCGGGCTGCACCTCGTCGCTGCCCAGGGCCGGCTCCCGCCGGACCCCGGCACGCACCTTGTCCGCGAGCGGCACCGGCAGGCCGGTGTCCGGGTCAAGGAGCAGGAACTCCTCTTCGATCCCCAAAGTCAACATGTCGCGGATGTACCTCGTCCCGGTCACTGAAAGGCTCTTCTGTGCTCGGCACGTACCCGCTGAACGGACCGCCACGCCTGCCACCACGGCCGCCGCCACCCGGCCTGACCACCGTGCCCGCGGCCCCGTCTGCCGCCGCCGGTCAGGGCCGTCCGGCCAGCGGAGCCTGCTGGAGCGGAACCGGCC
>NZ_BAAHCA010000747.1:0-2474 GCF_054776295.1 Streptomyces sparsus | reverse complement strand
GCCGGTCCCGCACGGTGGTACGCATCCGCCACAGCACGGTCGGCCGTTCCGCCCCGGAGCCCTCCGCTTCGGCCGGCGGGCCGGTGCCGGTGCCGGTGTCCGCAGGCGGGGGAGCGTGCGGGTGGCGTCGTGCCCACCAGGTGTGGAAGCCGGCCGTGGCGAGCAGCACCAGCGCCGACACGACGAGCAGCACCGGCCCGTCCGGGCCGTGCACCACGGTCTTGGCGATGCTGTCGGCGACGGTGACCGCGGTGAACAGCGCCGCCAGCTCCACCAGGTCACGGCGCCAGTGGTGGCCGCGTCGGAGTGAGGTGCCGGTCGGGCGAGGGGAGTCGTCAGCCATGCCCCCACCCTCGTTGACGGGTGTTGCGTGATCACGAACGGGCTGTGACCGATGGGTTAAGGGCGAATCGGGTTCTTGGTGCCCTTTTCCGTCACTCCGGGCGAGCTCCGTCACTCCGGGCGAGTCGGCGCAACACCCGCCCGCAGCGCCGGGCGTAGGCGCGCTGGAACACCGGGATCAGCGGGCCGGCGGCCCGGGTCCACCACACCGCCGGCCGGCTGAACGCCGTCACGGTCAGCCACACCGAACCGTCCGCCGCCCGGTCCACCACGAACGCCTCCTCGCCCCTCTCGGGATGGCCCGGCAACGTGCCGTACCCGAAACCGGCCCGGTCGTCGCCGTCCTGCGCCCACACCACCCGGCAGGGCCCGTGCACCCGCAGCCGGCCCACCCCGAGGCCGACCACGACCCGCACGCCTTCCGCGGCGCGGGGCGCGTCGGTGCGCACGGCGACCCCCATCGAGCGGTGCATGCGCCACTCCAGCACGGCCTGCCCCGCCAGGCGGAAGCAGCGCTCCCCGTCACCGAGGCGGGTGCGCTGCCGCAGCTGCCGGTACCCCGGCGGGCGGGCCTCGCCACGGGTCGCACCGGCCTCCGGGTAGGTCAGCTCGTCGTCCGTCATCCGCCCATCATCACCCCGGGCGCGGCGCCCGGCCCCCTGTACGGTCTCCGGCCCGAGGGGCGGTCACTGGCCGACCCGGCCCGGTTGCAGCACCTTGGTGAACAGCACCGCGCCGCCCTCCTCGCGCAGCCTGACCGTCAGCTCCCCGCTGTCCCCGTTGATGTCCACCTGGCCGTAGAACTGCCCGCCCTCGCTCGGCGGCACGTTGGCCCGGTCCGGGGCCTTCAGGAACCGCCGGGTGGGACCGAACGTGCCGTCCAGCGGCACGGCCGGGAAGCCCCCGGCGTGCAAAGGCCCCGAGACGAACTCCCAGAAGGGTTCGAAGTCGGTGAACGCGGCACGCACCGGATCGTAGGAGTGCGCCGCGGTGTGGTGCACGTCGGCGGTCAGCCACACCGTGCCGGTGATCCGCCGGTGCTTGACGTGCCGCAGCAGCTCGGCGATCTGCAGCTCCCTGCCCAGCGGGGCGCCGGGATCGCCCTGCGCGACGGCTTCGAAGTCCTCACCGCCGTCCGCGACGACCAGGCCCAGCGGCATGTCGGAGGCGATCACCTTCCACACCGCGCGCGAGCGGGACAGTTCACGTTTCAGCCAGGCCAGCTGCCGGGCGCCCAGGATGCCGCCCCGCTCCTCGGGCTGCCGGCCGGACGAGTTGGCGTTGCGGTACGTGCGCATGTCCAGCACGAAGACGTCCAGCAGCGGCCCGTGCCGCACGACCCGGTACACCCGGCCCTCCGGGTCGCCGGGCGGCAGCGTGGCCAGTGGGAAGTACTCGCCGAACGCCCGCCGGGAGCGGGCCGCGAGCACGTCCACGTCCTTGACCGTGTAGCGGGCGTCGTCCAGGATCTCGCCCGGGTACCAGTTGTTGACCACCTCGTGGTCGTCCCACTGTGTGACGGAGGGGACCTGGGCGTTGAAGCGCCGCAGATGCGCGTCGAGCAGGTTGTAGCGGAAGTTGCCGCGGAACTCGGCGAGCGTCTCGGCGACCTTGGACTTCTCCTCCGTCGTGACGTTGCGCCAGATACCGCCGCCGGGCAGTGCGACCGTCGCCTCGATCGGCCCGTCGGCGTAGACGGTGTCCCCGCTGTGCAGGAAGAAGTCCGGGTCCAGCCGGCGCATCTCCTCGAAGACGGGGAAGCCGCCCCGGTCGGGGTTGATGCCCCAGCCCTGGCCGGCGACGTCCCCCGACCACAGGAAGCGCACATCGGCCCGGCGGCCGGCGGGCGCGGTACGGAACGAGCCGTACAGCGGTTCCCCCGTGCGCCGGGGGTCGTCGACGTCGCTGAGCAGGACCCGGTAGTGCACCTCACGGCCCGGCGGCAGCCCGTGCAGGCACGCCCGGCCGGTGAAGTCGGTGCCGGGGCCCAGCAGCGGGCCGCGCCATCGCCGCACCGTGCGGAACGACTCCGTGGCCGAGGTCTCGACCGTCATCCGGGCCGGCCGGTCGGCGCGCACCCACACCAGACCGGAGCGCGTGGTGACGTCACCGGTCTGCACGCCCCACCGCCC
>NZ_BAAHCA010000746.1:0-2474 GCF_054776295.1 Streptomyces sparsus | reverse complement strand
TTTCGCCCGCCGGTCCGCGCGCCCGGCCTGTGCCGGGTCGGACGCTTCGCGGCTGCGACGGCTCACCCGCTCAGCGTCCCAGCGGATCGTGGTGCGCGTCGTCGCCGGGCGCCAGCAGTGCCAGATGGCCGCCGTGGTCCAGGGCCGAACCCGCCTCCAACACCCGGGAGTCGTCCGGGTTCTCGGCGTCCACCAGGTGGATCTCGCCGTGCCCGCCGCGGCTGACCGCCACCCAGGAGGCACCCGGCGACGCGGCCACGGCCCGCCGCTGGACGCCCTCCCAGGGCGTGCCGCCCGCTCGGGGAGCGCCGTCCATCGGGGGCAGCGGCAGGCGACGCGTCACCGCCGGGCCGCGTCCGTCGACGTCGAGCAGGACCAGTTCGTCACCGTCCGGGTGCACGCGGGCGAACGCCGCGTGGCGCCGGGTCAGGCCCATCCGGAAGACGAGGCCGGGGCCCAGGTCGACCAGCTCGGTGCTGCCCTCGTCCAGGCGGTGGCACCAGGCGGTGTTGGTCCACTCGGGCCACCGCCGCGGGTCGGCCGGTCCGCCCCGGAGGCAGGACCACAGCAGTCTGCGGCGTGGGTCGAGGCGCAGGAAGTAGCCGCGTCCCTCGGCGCCCCAGGGCAGTGCGGCCTCGGCGACCAGGGTGTCGCCCGAGCGCCGGGCGCGGTGCACGCCGCCGCCGGTCGCCGCGAACACCCGCCGGTGCAGGGGGTCCTGGGCGTCGCCGTGGCCGTCGTCGGGCAGCGGGAGCGTGCAGAGCGCCGGTGGGGCCGGCGGGCAGCCGGGGGGAGCGGCCAGCAGCTCGGCGTAGCGGTGGGCGGTGAGTGCGCCCGGCTCACGCTGGCGCAGCACGACCATCGGGTCCGGCCCGCCGAGCAGTGTGACGCCGGGCTCTCCGACCCGCACGCGGACCCGTACCGCGTCCCCGGTGTGCAGGTCGGCGACGGTCAGCAGGTCCGACCAGGGGGTGTCGTGGCAGCCGAGCCCGGTCGTGACCGCCACCCGCTGCCCCTCCGGATCGGCCGCCAGGTGCTCGGCCGGGACGGCCACCGGTATCTCGGCGCGCACCAGAGGCTGTTCGGGGCCCGCCGTGAACGGGTCGAGTACCAGCAGCGCGCCCGCCCGGTCGTCGACGCACGCCACCCGGCCGCCGGGCAGAGCCAGGAAGCCCGCGTGCTCGGAGGGGTGCCGCCGGTCCAGTCGTGTCACCACCTCGCCGTCCGGCAGGGTCAGCAGGCTCAGGGAACCGCCGACGTGGTCGGCGACGAGCAGCAGGGGAACGGCGGTCATCGGCGGTCGCCTCCAGTGGGGACGGGCGGGGGAACACGGCGGCACTTTCTTGATAATGATTATCATGTGTACCCTCCTCTGCGGAGGGTCTCCGGGGCGCCCTCCCCGCACCTCGTGTCCGCGCCCCGGATCACAAAGAACCGAGGGCCGCACATGTCGCGCTCACCCATTCGTTCCGCCCGGAACCGGCTTGCCGCCGCAGCGCTGGGTCTTCTCCTGGTGGGCTGCGGCACAGCGGCCGAGGACACCACCGCCGACGCACGTCCCGACGGCGGGCCCAGCACCGAGGTCGAGGTCGAACCGATCAAGCCGGCTTCGAGCATCACCGACACCCGCGGAGTCGACGTCGCTCCGGGGGAGCGCCCCCAGCGCATCGTGTGCCTGGTGGCGCTCTGCGACGACATGCTGTTCGAGCTCGGCCTCACGCCCGCCGCGACCAACAACGAACTGCTCGCCCAGGAAGGCTTTCTCGGCAAGCGCGAGGCCGCCGACGTGCCTGTGGTGCCCGGCGGGTTCATCGCACCCGAGGTGGAGGCGATCCTCTCCCACAAGCCCGACCTGGTGATCGGCCTGGGGGACACCCACGGCAAGTTGGCCCCGGCCCTGAAGGGCGCGACCACCTTCTGGCCCGTCCAGCCCGAGAAGTGGCAGGACAGTGTCGGCTACCTGCGTGACCTCGCCGCGCTGACCGGCCGCACCGAACAGGGCGAGAAGGCCGAACGCACCTTCCGCGCCAAGCTGGCCGCCGCAGAGAAGAAGCGCAGCGACCGCACGGCACTGATCATCTTCGGAAGCGACGAGAACTTCGGGGTGGCCACGCCCGGCACCGACGTGACCGCCGGACTGTTCCCCAAGCTGGCCCAGTACCCCTGGAAGTCACGGGGTGTGGAGGGAAGTTACAGCCTGGAGGAGATCCTCGCCCGGGACGTCGACGTGCTCTTCGTGGAGACCATGTCGTTCGGCGAGAGCGACGGCAAGCTCTCCGAGAAGCTCGCCGACAACCCGCTGTGGGCCAGGATCCCGGCCGTCCGCAACAACGAGGTGCACGAGGTCAACTCGGAGGTGTGGGCGAAGGGGCGCGGCACCCGCTCCCTGGGCATCGTGCTCGACGAGGCCGCGGCCGCACTGCGGTGAGGTCCCGCCTCGCCTCGTTCGGCGGCCCACGGGTGGGCCGCCGGCT
>NZ_BAAHCA010000745.1:0-2475 GCF_054776295.1 Streptomyces sparsus | reverse complement strand
CCGGGGCCCCGGGCCGCGTGCCGGGCCGCCCCGGCCCCGCGACGCACGTCCCCAGTTCCACGCCCCCCCTGTCCCGCCGCGCCCCGGTGAACCGTGCCCCCGCGCGTTCAGTAGTCTCCGGCAGGCAACCGGTGATCACTGGTTGAGCGTGAAGACGGGCAGGTGCCTTCCGCGCCGACCGGCGCACGGCAGCCAACGGGACAGGGGCACACATGAGGCGAATACCGCAGGTGAAGGGCTTCGCGGCGAGGGCACGCGAGGCGTCGCCGAAGCACGCGGGCAAGGAGCTGCGCACCTCGGTGCCCAGGTCGGAGCACGCCGCGTTCCGCATGGCGCCGCTGCGGCCGGACCCGGTGGTGGCCGTCGAGGAGTCCAACCGCGGCCGGCTCCCCGAGCTGACGCCGATCCGGGTGGGGCGGATGGCCGCGTCCCCCTTCGCCTTCCTGCGCGGTTCGGCCGGCCTGATGGCGCACGACCTGGCCCACGGCACACCCGTCACCGGCATCGCGACGCAGCTGTGCGGCGACGCGCACGCCGGGAACTTCGGTATCTACGGCGACGCCCGCGGCAAGCTGGTCATCGACCTCAACGACTTCGACGAGACCGTGCCGGGCCCGTGGGAGTGGGACCTGAAGCGGCTGGCGGTGTCGCTGGTGCTCGCCGGGCGGGTGGCGGGCGCGGACGAGGACACCTGCCGTCTCGCGGCGTCCGACGCGGTGGCCTCCTACCGGTCCACGATGCGGCTGCTGGCGAAGCTGCCGGTGGCCGACGCCTGGAACGCCATCGCCGACGAGGCCCTCGTCTCGCACACCGGCGCCCGGAACCTCGCCGGCACCCTGGAGAAGGTGTCGGAGAAGGCGCGGCGCAACACCAGCGCCCGGTTCGCCGCCAAGTCCACCGAGGCCGACACCACCGAGGACCCGCACGGCCGGCGGTTCCGGGACGCGCCGCCGGTGCTGCGCCGGGTCACCGACGAGGAGGCCGCCGCCGTCGTCGCCTCGCTGGGCGAGTACCTCACCACGCTCTCCGAGGACCGGCTGCCGCTGCTCAGCCGCTACGCGGTGCACGACGTGGCGTTCCGCGTCGTCGGCACCGGCAGTGTCGGCACCCGCTCCTACGTGGTGCTGCTGCTGGACCACCACGGTGAGCCACTGGTCCTCCAGGTGAAGGAGGCCCGCGAGTCGGTGCTGCGTCCGCACCTCGCGTCGGCCGGCTTCGCCGCGCCGCAGAAGGAGCACGAGGGCCGCCGGGTGGTGCGCGGGCAGCGGCGCATGCAGGTGGTCAGCGACGAACTGCTGGGCTGGACGACGGTCTCGGGCCGGCCGTTCCAGGTGCGGCAGTTCCGCAACCGCAAGGGCAGCGTGGACCCGACGGCGCTGGCCGCCGACCAGATCGACGACTACGCGCGGATGACGGGCGCGCTGCTGGCCCGCGCCCACTCGCACAGCACCGACCCGCGCCTGGTCTCCGGGTACTGCGGAAAGAGCGAGCAGCTGGACCGGGCCGTCGCGGACTTCGCGGTGGCCTACGCGGACCGGACCGAGGCCGACCACTCGGCGCTGCTGGCCGCGATCCGCGCGGGACGGATCGCCTCCGAGCCGGGGGTGTGATCCGCGGCGCCCGCGTTGCGTACGCTGGCCGGGTGACGAACCCGCAGACGCAAGGGACCGGCGAGCCCGCCACCGAACGGTTGGAGCGGGCCGTCCGGGCGGCCGAGACGGCCCTCATCGAGTTCGAGATCGCGGTGGAGACGTTCCGGGTGGAGGTGGAGAACTTCTCCCGGCTCCACCACCAGCGGCTCGGCCCGATGTACGCGCGGCTGGACGAGCTGGACGCGCAGATCGCCGAGGCGGCCGCCGCGATCAGCGGCGACGCCGAGGACCTGCGCAAGGCCCGTGAGGCGCGCGCGATGGTGCTGCCGATGCCCGGTGTGGACGAGCTGTTCGGCGGCTGGATCCAGTCCGAGGGCCTCTCGCCCGAGGCGGAGGCGATGCTGACCGACCGCCCGGTGCGGCCGCCGGAGCGGGTCCGGCCGAGCGAGGAGGCGCGCCGCATGTACCGCGAGCTGGTGCGCGCCGCCCACCCCGACCTGGCCGGCGACGACGAGGACCGGGCCCGCCGGGACGAGTTCATCGTCCGCGTGAACCGGGCGTACGCCAACGGCGACGAGGCGCTGCTCGCCGAGCTGGTCGAGGAGTGGGCGGCCGGGCCCCGGCCCGAGCGGTCCCGGCTGAGCCGCAGCGAGGAGCTGTACGCCCGGCTGGAGTGGCTGTCCGCGCGCAAGGAGTGGCTGGCCGGCGTCGCCTCGGAGCTGGAGGAGAGCGCGATCGGCGCCATGCTCAAGATGGCTCCGGACGACCCGGACCGGCTGCTCGACGACATCGCCGAGCAGCTGCTCGCCGACGTGGCCGGCCGCGAGGCCCGCCTCGCCGAACTGGCCCGCACCCCGGCGGAGGACTCCGCCGTCGCGGAGGG
>NZ_BAAHCA010000744.1:0-2475 GCF_054776295.1 Streptomyces sparsus | reverse complement strand
GGCGACGCCGGCGGGCGGGCCGGCCGGGGTCGGCGCCCGGCGTCGCCGCAGAAGAAGCGGTTCATCGACTACCCGCGTTCCACGAAGCAGGGCGCGCGGCGCTGGATGCCCTCCTGGAAACAGGTGGCCGGCATGTTCCTCACCGGCTTCGCGCTGCTGATCGGGCTGGCGGGCGTCGGTTTCGCCCTGGTGGGAGTGCCCAACGAGAAGGCAGCGGCCCAGGCGCAGAACAACGTCTACTACTGGTCCGACGACACGGTGATGGCGCGCGACGGGCAGACGAACCGTCAGAACGTCGACATCACCAACATCCCCCGGTCCATGCAGAACGCGGTGATCGCCGCGGAGAACGCCACCTTCCGCGAGGACTCGGGAGTGGACCCGCGGGGCATCGCCCGCGCGGTGGTCAACATGGCCAGGGGCCAGGACACGCAGGGCGGTTCGACGATCACCCAGCAGTTCGTCAAGAACACCTTCCTGTCGCAGGACCAGACCATGACCCGGAAGGCCAAGGAGCTCTTCATCTCGATCAAGGTCGGGTCGACCAAGTCCAAAGACCAGATCATGCAGGGCTACCTCAACACCAGTTACTACGGCCGCGGCGCCTACGGCATCCAGGCGGCGGCCCAGGCGTACTACGGCAAGGACGCCAAGGAGCTGGAGCCGGACGAGAGCGCGCTGCTGGCGACCGTGCTCAAGGGCGCCGACCTGTACGACCCGGCCGGCGGTGAGGGGCCGAACAGCTCGCCCAAGGAGAACCGCAAGCGCGCCGAGGAGCGCTGGAGCTGGGTGCTGGACCGCCAGGTCGAGGTCGGCCTGATGGAGCAGGCGGAGCGGGACAAGTACGAGAAGTTCCCCGAGCCGATCGAGCGCCGGGACCAGAACAGCAAGACCGGCCAGGTCGGTTACCTGATGGCCATCGCCAAGAGCGAGGTCCTGCGCAAGTCGAACATCGAGCAGAAGCAGTTCGACAAGGGCGGTTACCAGATCCACACCACGTTCGACCGCAAGAAGGTCGAGCAGCTGGAGAAGTCGGTCAACAAGGTCCGCAAGGCGAACCTCAAGCCCGACGAGCGTGAGGTCGACAACTTCGTGCAGTTCGGTGCGGCCTCGGTGAAGCCCGGTACCGGTGAGATCGTGGCGCTCTACGGCGGTGAGGGCTTCGACAAGGGGCACTACACCAACAACGCCAACACCTTCGGTGTGCCGGTGGGTTCGGTGTGGAAGCCCTTCGTGCTGGCCGCGGCGATGGAGCACGGCACGTACCGGAGCAACGGCCAGGGCATCTCCCCGGACAGCAAGTACGACGGCGACAACAAGATCGCCATCAAGAACCAGGACGGTTCCGACTTCCTCGACTCCAAGGACGAGGTCTTCCGCCAGGTCAACATGAACGACACCGACTGGGGCCCCATCACGCTGCGCAAGGCGATGGAGGTCTCGGCCAACACCCCGTTCGTGCAGCTCGGCATGGACGTCGGCATGGAGACCGTCCGGGACACCGCGGTGGAGCTCGGCATCAAGCGGGAGAGCGCCGACCACAACCTCAACCCGTCGTTCGCGCTGGGCACTTCGACGCCGAGCGCGATCCGGATGGCCGACGCGTACGCCACGTTCGCGGCGTCCGGCAGCCAGGCGGAGCCGTACGCGGTCACCCGGGTGGTGTCGGGCGGCAACGACGAGCCCGGGTTCGAGAAGCCGAAGCGCAAGACCGCCATCGACCCCAACGTCGCGAACACCGTGACCGAGGTGCTGGAAGGCGTCATCCAGGGCGAGGAGGGCACCGGTAAGGACGCGAGGGCCCTGGGGCGGCCGGCGGCCGGCAAGACCGGTACCACCGACGGCAACAAGTCCGCCTGGTGGGTGGGGTACACGCCGCAGCTGTCGACCTCGGTGACGATGTTCCGCACCGACCCGGACAGCAAGGAGCTGGAGTCCATGCGCGGGGTGGGCGGCTTCCCGTCCATCGCCGGTGGAAAGCTGCCCACCGAGGTGTGGACGACGTACATGAAGGCGGCGCTCAAGGGCGAGCCGAGCAAGGCGTTCCCGAAGGCGGAGCCGATCACCAACGTGGTCAACTCCGACGCGGTGCCCAGCCCGTCACCCTCGCCCTCCGAGGAGCCCTCCGAGGAGCCGGAGGAGAGCGAGGAGCCCGAGGAGCCGGAGGAGTCCCCGACCCCCTCCCCGTCGTCACCCTCGCCGTCCGACGACGAGAGCTGCGCCTTCTGGGACGTCACCTGCAACAACACCGGTGGCCAGAACGAGGGCCAGCAGAACGGCGGTACGGAGGGCCAGACGGACGGCCAGACGGAGGGCCAGACCGGCGGCGAGACCGGCGGTGAGACCGAGGGCCAGACGGAGGGCCAGACCGGCGAGCCCGGCCAGTCCGGCAGCGGCGGCAACGGCGGCAACGGGAACGGCGGACTGTTCGCCGGCCGGGGCGACGAGGAGTAGCCGCCCCGCACGCGCCGCGGG
>NZ_BAAHCA010000743.1:0-2476 GCF_054776295.1 Streptomyces sparsus | reverse complement strand
CGCGCACCGCGGCCAGCGCCTCCGGGTCGGGATTGCGTTCCGCGGTACGGGCCCGCAGCACGGTCAGCGCCGGGTCGGTGCGCGCCAGCCAGGGCAGCAGACCGATGCCGCAGAGCAGCAGCCCGGCCAGGGCGATCCGCCACAGGACGGCGGCCGTCCCGGCGGTGCGGTCGGTGCGCGGACCCCGTGCCATTACGGTCAGCGGTGGGTGCCGGGCCCGACGAGCTCCCGCTCGTACGGGTCCAGGACGACGCCGCGCACCGAGGTGTCGACGCCGTGCACGAGGCGCTGGTGCGCCAGCGGGACGAGGGCGTCGGTGCCCAGCAGGACGGCCTCGGCGGCCAGTGCCGCCTGCTGCCGCTCGGCCGGGTCGACGGTGTCGGCGGTGCCGTCGACCTTGCGGTCCAGGCCGCGGTCGCACAGCCGGGCCAGGTTGTAGCTGCCCTCGCAGCCGAAGTCGCTGCTGAGCACGGAGACCGGGTCGCCGGTGTCGACCATCGTGCTGCGGGCGGCGACGAACGCGTCGAACTTGCCGTCCAGCACGTCGCCCTCGATCCGTGAGTACTCCCGGACCTCCAGCTTCACGGTGAATCCGGCCTCCTGGAGCTGCTGTTGCAGGACCTGCGCGGTCTCGGGCAGCTCGGGCCGGTTGTCGTAGGTGGCCAGGGTGAGGGCGGTCTTCGGCGGCTCGGTGGCGGAGGCCCTGCCGGTCGGCTCGGGACGTTCGCCCCTGGCCCAGCTGAGCGCCGGGCCGTAGAGCCCGCGGCCCGGGTCGGCCCGGCCCTCGTACACGTCCTCGGCGAGGGTGGAGGTGTCCACCGCGGCGCGGGCGGCGGCGCGCACGCCGGGGTCGGTGAAGACGCCCTTCTCGGTGTTGAGGTGCAGGGAGGTGGTACGGGCCGTCGGCACCTCGCGGGCGACGCCCTTCCCGAGAGAGTCGGCCTGGGCGAACGGCACCGACTCGGCGATGTCCACGTCACCACTGCGCAGGGCGTTGGTCCTCGCCTGGCCGTCGGCGACGAAGCGCGCGTCGATGCCGGCGGCCGAGGCACGGCCGCCCCAGTAGCCGTCGAAGCGGTTCAGCCGGGCGCGGGCGTCGGTGTGCTCGGTGATCTCGAACGGTCCGGTGGCGGTGCCGACGGGGGAGGGGCGGTCGGCCTTGCCGTACGCCTTGGGGGAGAGCACCACCAGGGAGGGGCTGGACAGGCGCTGCGGCAGCACCGGGTCCGCGCTGCCGGTGGTGACGCGGACCCCGTCGTCGACGGCCTCCGCCTTCAGGTCGACGCCGGTCAGCGCGGCCGGCAGCGGTTCGGCGGCCGCTGCCCGGGTGAGGGCGCCGGCGACCGCCTTCGGGGTGACGTCCTCGCCGTCCTGGAAGCGGGCGTCCCGGAGCGAGAACACCCAACTGCGGTCGTTCTCCCGGTGCCAGGACTCGGCGAGCGCGGGTGCGGCCGTGCCGTTGGCGTCGAGCCGGGTCAGTCCCTCCGTCACACCGAGCCGGGTGAGTGTGGTGGCGTCGTCGCCGTAGGGGGAGAGCCCCTCGGTGGGCGGGAAGGCGAGCGCCACCCGCAGTCGGGCGCCGTCACCTCCGGAGGCGCCGTCCTCGTCGCCGTCGCCGTTGCCGGCGAAGCAGCCGGCGAGCAGGGGCGTGAGCAGCAGGGCGGCTGTGAGGCGGCGAAGCGGTGGCATGGGTCTCGGTCTCCGGGCGTCGGACGAGCGAATGAACGGCGGGAAGCTTACATGACAATCATTGTCGATAATCTCGGGCAATGCTCACGGCCAGGGGATCTCGAAGTGCACGACGTTCTTGCCGTCCGGCTCCTCGCGTTCGTCGCACATCACCTTGCCCGTCGCACGCCAGAAGTCCTCGGCTCCCGGCACCGCCGGGTCGGTGTGCAGGTAGACCGAGCGGTAGCCGCCGTCCGCCGCGGCGAACCGCAGCAGCTCGTCCACCAGCCGGCGGGCGAGCCCGCGCCTGCGGTGCTCGGGCCGCACGTACACCCGGCGCAGCTGTGCGGTGCTCCCGGAGGGGTAGCGCTCGGCCAGCCAGCTCGGGTTCGGCGGGTGGGCGGGCCCGCGGGAGTCCAGGGCCGCGGTGGCCACCACCGGCCCCTCCGGTCCGTCGGGCCCGGTGGGCGACTCGACCGCGACGAGCAGCGTGTGCCGGGGCGGTCGCAGGTAGAACGCCTCCGGGGCGACGATGTCGGCATGCCAGCGCGGGACGTAGCCGGTGCCGAAGTCGCGGTAGACGGTGTCCAGCATCACGCTGCGGGCCGCGTCCACGTCGGCGTCGGCCGCCACCCTGATGCGGTAGTCACTCACCTGCGAAGGATATGCAACAAGCCTCGGTCGTGAGGGGCCGCCCCCACCACGGGGGCTCAGGACGGCCGCGGGCGCCGCGGGCTCAGTCGCCGCGCAGCCTCTCCAGGTCGCGGCGCTCCCGCTTGGTGGGCCTTCCCGTGCCGCGGTCCCGTCG
>NZ_BAAHCA010000742.1:0-2476 GCF_054776295.1 Streptomyces sparsus | reverse complement strand
GTGCGCACCCGTGCAGGCCGGTCGCGCCGCTCCTACGCCGGCTGCTGCTCCAGCTTCTTCAGGGCCGCGTCGATCCGGGACAGCGTGCGGTCCCGGCCGAGCACCTCCAGCGACTCGAACAGCGGCAGCCCGACCGTGCGCCCCGTGACGGCGACCCGGACCGGCGCCTGCGCCTTGCCGAGCTTCAGGCCGTGCGCCTCCCCCGCGGCGAGCACCGCGGCCTTGAGCTTCTCGGCGTTCCACTCGGCCTCGGCGAGCCCGGCCCGCGCGGTGCGCAGCAGGTCCTCGGCTCCCGGCTTCATGGCCTTGGCCCAGGAGGCCTCGTCGGTGGCGGGCTCGTCGAGGAAGAGGAAGTCGACGTTGGCGGTGATCTCGGAGAGGACCGTCAGGCGGGTCTGCGCCAGCGGTGCCAGCTCCTCGAACGCCGCGCGGTCGAAGGCCTCGGGCCGCCAGGGGGCGTGCGGCGCGGTGAGCCACGGCTCGCAGGCCGCGACGAAGTCCGCGACGGGCATCTCCCGCAGGTGCACGGCGTTGATCGCCTCGCACTTCTTGAGGTCGAAGCGCGCCGGGTTGGCGTTGACCGCGTCGATCTCGAACGCGGCGACCATCTCGTCGAGGGTGAAGATGTCCCGGTCCTCGGCGATCGACCAGCCGAGCAGCGACAGGTAGTTGAGCAGTCCCTGCGGGAGGAAGCCGCGCTCCCGGTAGAGGTTGAGCGACGACTGGGGGTCGCGCTTGGAGAGCTTCTTGTTGCCCTCGCCCATCACGTAGGGGAGGTGGCCGAACCGCGGGATCGAGCCGTTGCCCACGCCGATCTCCGCCAACGCCCGGTAGAGCGCGATCTGCCGGGGGGTCGAGGACAGCAGGTCCTCGCCGCGCAGCACGTGGGTGATCTCCATCAGCGCGTCGTCGACGGGGTTGACGAGCGTGTAGAGCGGGGCGCCGTTGGCCCGCACGATGCCGAAGTCCGGCACGTTCTCCGGCGTGAAGGTGAGTTCGCCGCGGACGAGGTCGGTGAAGGTGATCGGCTCGTCGGGCATTCGGAACCGCACGATGGACGTGCGGCCCTCGGATTCGTGGGCGGCTGTCTGCTCGGGCGTGAGGGCCCGGCACAGGCCGTCGTAGCCGGACGGGCGGCCGGCGGCGCGGGCGGCGTCCCGGCGGGCCTCCAGTTCCTCGGCGGTGCACCAGCAGCGGTAGGCGTGGCCCGAGTCGAGGAGCTTCGCGGCCACGTCGGCGTAGAGGTCCATGCGCTGGGACTGGCGGTAGGGGGCGTGCGGGCCGCCCACCTCGGGGCCCTCGTCCCAGTCGAGGCCCAGCCAGCGCAGCGAGTCCAGCAGCTGCTGGTAGGACTCCTCGGAGTCCCGGGCCGCGTCGGTGTCCTCGATGCGGAAGACCAGGGTGCCGCCGTGGTGACGGGCGAACGCCCAGTTGAAGAGGGCGGTGCGGACCAGGCCGACGTGGGGGTTGCCGGTCGGCGAGGGACAGAAACGTACCCGCACTGCGGAGGAAGAGGGAGCGCTAGCCACGCGTGATCACCTTGTTGGTGAGAGTGCCGATGCCTTCGATGGTGACGGCGACCTCGTCGCCGACGTTGAGCGGTCCGACACCCGCGGGGGTGCCGGTGAGGATGACGTCTCCGGGGAGCAGCGTCATGGCCTCGGTGATGTGCACGATCAGGTCCTCGACGGACCTGACCATCTCGCTGGTGCGGCCGAGTTGCCGCTGTTCGCCGTTGACCGTGCACATCAGGGCCAGGTCGGCGGGGTCCACCTCGGTCTCCACCCAGGGGCCGAGCGGGCAGGAGCCGTCGAAGCCCTTGGCCCGGGCCCACTGCTCCTCGCGGCGCTGCACGTCGCGGGCGGTGATGTCGTTGGCGCAGGTGTAGCCGAGCACCACCTCCAGCGCGCGCTCCCGGGGCACCTGGCTGCACATCCGGCCGATGACCACGGCGAGTTCCGCCTCGTGGTGCACCTCGCTGGAGAACGTCGGGTAGCCGACCGGGTCGCCGGGGCCGACCACCGAGGTGGACGGCTTGAAGAAGACCACCGGGGTGTCGGGCACGGTGTTGCCCAGCTCCCTGGCGTGCTCGGCGTAGTTGCGGCCCACGCCGACGACCTTGTTGGGCAGGACCGGCGGCAGCAGGCGCACCTGGGACAGCGGGATCTTCCGGCCCGAGCGCTCGAAGTCGGCGAAGGGGTGGCCCTTGATGATGTCGAGGAACAGCCCGTCGGAGCTCCGGGCGTCCGCGGGGTTCTCGGGTTCCCCTTCGACCACGCCGAAGCCGACGGTGCCCTCGAGGGAGAATCTGGCGATGCGCACGGGAAGCGTTGCCCTTCAGTGACCTGCGGGAAGATGACACCCCAGACTAGGCCACGGCGGGGCGGCGGCGTCCGGAGCCCGGCCGCGACCGTACCGCGGCGCGGCGACGGCCCGGCACACCTGGTGTGCCGGGCCGTCGGAGGGCGGTGCGCGG
>NZ_BAAHCA010000741.1:0-2483 GCF_054776295.1 Streptomyces sparsus | reverse complement strand
CGTCCCGTCCGTGGCGGGGCCCCGGCCGCACCGGACGCCGCCGGCCCGGCGCGCTCACTCGGCGGGGCCGGGGGTGCGGGGCCATCATGGCCGGATGGACCTCTACGACGTGATCGTGCTGGGCGCCGGACCGGTGGGCGAGAACCTCGCCGACCGGTCCCGCGCAAACGGACTGTCCGTGGCGCTGGTGGAGAGCGAACTGGCCGGCGGTGAGTGCTCCTACTGGGCGTGCATGCCCAGTAAGGCGCTGCTGCGCCCGGCGGCGGCGCTCGCTGACGCCCGAGCTGTCGCCGGCTCGCGTGAGGCGGTCGGTGGCAGGCTCGACGCCGCGGCCGTGCTGGCCCGCCGGGACGACTTCGCCGCGCACTGGGACGACTCCGGCCAGGTGGAGTGGATCACCTCGACCGGTGCCGACTTCATCCGCGGCCACGGCCGGCTCGACGGGCCGCGGCGGGTGGTGGTGGAGACCGCGGAGGGCGGCCGGCGGGAGTTGAGCGCGGAACACGCGGTGGTGGTGTGCACCGGCACCCGGGCCGCCCTGCCGGATCTGCCCGGCATGGCCGAGGCGGCCCCCTGGGCCAGCCGGCAGGGCACCGGCAACCAGACCGTTCCCGGCCGGCTCGCGCTGTTCGGCGGCGGCCCGGTCGGCCTGGAACTGGCCGCGGCCTGGCAGTCCCTGGGCTCGGCGGTGACGCTGCTGCTGCGCGGTGACCGACCCCTGCCGCACATGGAGCCGTTCGCCGGCGAGCTGGTGGCCGACTCGCTCAGGGCCGCCGGTGCGACGGTGCGCACGGGCACCTCCGTCACCGGTCTGCACCGGCCGTCCCCGGAGGGCCCGGTCACGCTGCGACTGGACGACGGCGGCGAACTGGTCGTGGACGACGTGCTGTTCGCCACCGGACGCGAGCCCCGCACCGACATCATCGGGTTGGAGTCGGTGGGGCTGGAGCCCGGCGGCTGGCTCGACGTGGACGACAGCTGCCGGGTGACCGGGGTGCCGGGCGGCTGGCTGTACGCCGCAGGCGACGTCAACCACCGGGCGCTGCTGACGCACCAGGGCAAGTACCAGGCGCGGATCGCCGCCGCGGCCATCGCGGCCCGTGCGCAGGGGGTGCCACAGCTGGAGACGGACCGGTGGGGTGCGCACGCGGCGACCGCCGACCTGGAGGCCGTGCCCCAGGTGGTGTTCGGCCCGGTGGAGACCGCCGCGGTCGGCCTCACCGCGGAGGAGGCGAGCAGCCGGGGACGCAAGGTGCGGGTGGTGGACTACGAGCTGGGCAACGTCGCCGGCGCGTCCCTGCACGGCGACGACTACCGGGGGCGGGCCCGCATGATCGTCGACGAGGAGCGGCAGGTGCTGCTGGGGGTGACCTTCGCCGGCCCGGCGGTGAGCGAACTGCTGCACGCGGCGACCGTCGCGGTGGTCGGTGAGGTGCCGATCGAGCGGCTCTGGCACGCGGTACCGGCGTTCCCCACCATGAGCGAGATCTGGCTGCGACTGCTGGAGACGTACCGGGGCTGAAGCCCGGAGCGCCACCGCCGGGACCGGCCCGACGCGCGGCGCGGCCCCGGCGGTCGCGCGTCGGGGCCAGCCTGGTGGGGACCCCGGTGCGTTCGTTGGGTTGTGCGGTTGTAGGATGACTGGGCAACCGGACGAGAGAGGAGCTGCTGTGGCACTGGAAACCGCGGGACGCCGGTCCCTGGTGGACGTGGTCGTGGAGCAGCTCCGCACCCAACTGACCGACGGGCACTGGCAGGTCGGTGCCCGCATCCCCACCGAGCACACCCTCGCCGAGCAGCTCGGCGTCGGCCGCAACACCGTGCGGGAGGCCGTGCGGGTGCTGGTGCACGCGGGGCTGCTGCGCTCACGCCAGGGCGAGGGCACCTTCGTGGTCTCCTGCGCCGACCCCGGCGACATCATGCGGGCGGTCCGGCGAGCCGGCATCCGCGACGTGCTGGAGCTGCGCATCGCGCTGGAGACGGAGGGGGCACGGCTGGCCGCCCTCCGCCACGACCAGGCCGACCTGGACCGGATCCGGGCCGCGCTCGCCGCGCAGGCCGCCGGCGAGGACGAAGCGGGCCAGCCCGCCGGCGGCCGGCACGAGCTGTACGCCGAGCACGACACCGCCTTCCACGTCGCGGTGGTCGAAGCCGCCCACAACACCGCGCTCACCGCCACCTACCGGTGGTTCAGCAGCTCGGTGCGCGAGGCGCTGCTCGACGCGCTCCGCGACGACCAGATGCCCGGCATCATCGCCGGTGACCACCAGGCGGTGGTGGACGCTATCGCCTCCGGTGACGCGGGCGCCGCCGAGCAGGCCGCCCGCACCCTGCTCGACGTCCCCAGACGGGCCGTCGACGACCTGCTCGCCAAGATCCCCGACGCGCCTTGACGCCCGCCCCCACCCGACGCGGCTGACGTCCGCGGCGGCGCCGCGCCACCCCCGCACCGGGGTGCACGGTCCCGACGGACGCGCCCGGGA
>NZ_BAAHCA010000740.1:0-2483 GCF_054776295.1 Streptomyces sparsus | reverse complement strand
GGGCGCGTCGAACAGCGCGGACATGGCGACGTCCGCGCCGGTCGCCGCCCGCAGCCGCGTCAGCAGGCGGGTGGCCAGCAGGGAGTGACCGCCCAGGTCGAAGAAGTTGCTGTCGGGTCCGACGGTCGCCGCCGGCAGGTGCAGCAGCTCCTCGTACAGCTGGCAGACCAGCGACTCGCCGGCACTCGCGGGCGCCCGGCCGCCCGAGGGCGCGAAGTCGGGTGCCGGCAGCGCCGCGGCGTCCAGTTTGCCGTTGGCCGTGAGCGGCAGTGCCTCCAGCAGCACGCAGGCTCCGGGCACCATGTGCGCGGGCAGCAAGGCCGCGAGGTGGGAGCGGAGTTCGGACGGTTCTGCGTGGTGTCCCGGACGGGCGACGGCATACGCGACCAGCATCCGGTCGGCGGTGTCCGCCACCGGGCGGGCCACCACGGCGGCCCGGTCCACCGCGGGGTGCCGACGCAACGCGGCCTCGATCTCACCCGGTTCGATCCGGAAGCCGCGGATCTTCACCTGCTGGTCCGCCCGCCCGGCGTACTCCAGCAGCCCGTCCGCGGTGCGGCGCGCCAGGTCGCCGGTGCGGTACATGCGTTCGCCGGGCGGCCCGAACGGGTCGGCCACGAAGCGTTGGGCGGTCAGCTCCGGCCGGTCGAGGTAGCCGGGGGCCACGCCAGGACCGGCCACGTACATCTCCCCGGTCCAGCCCGGCGGAACGGGCTGGAGGCAGTGGTCGAGCAGGTGGACCCGCAGGTCCGGGAGCGGCACCCCGATGACGCTGCGGGTCGTGTCGTCCTCGATCTCGCGGCGGGTCAGCCGGTGATGGGTGACGTGCACGGTCGTCTCGGTGATGCCGTACATGTTGACGAGCGCCGGGGAATGGTCGCCGTACCGGGCCACCCAGGGCCGCAGCCGGGCGGGTTCCAGCGCCTCACCGCCGAAGACGACGTACCGCAGCGCCCACGGTTCCGTCCCGTCGCCCGCCGGGGCGTGCTCCGCGTCGGCCGACGCCAACGCCTCGAAGGCGGACGGCGTCTGGTTCAGCACGGTCACCCGTTCCCGGCGCAGCAGCTCCCGGAACTCCGCCGGGGCGCGGCTCGTGCCGTGCGGTACGACCACGAGCCGGCCGCCGTGCAGCAGCGCTCCCCAGATCTCCCAGACGGAGAAGTCGAACGCGCAGGAGTGGAACAGCGTCCACACGTCGTCCGGGCCGAAGTCGAAGTGCGCGGCGGAGGCGGTGAAGAGGCGCAGCACGTGGGAGTGCGGGACCGGCACGCCCTTGGGCCGTCCGGTGGACCCGGAGGTGTGGATGACGTAGGCGGTGCCGTCGGCGGTGAGCGGTGCCGTGCGGTCGCTGTCGGTGAGGTCGGCGGCGGAGTACCCGGCCGTCTCCCGGTCGGCGTCCGCGTCGCCCAGGACGACGGTGGCCGTGCCCAGATCCGGCAGGGCCGGTGCCACGTCGGTGTCGGTGAGCAGCAGCGCCGGGGAGGTGTCGGCGGTCACCGTGCGGAGGCGCTCACCCGGATAGTCGGGGTCCAGCGGCTGGTAGGCGGCGCCGGACTTGAGCACGGCCAGCATGCCGACGAGCAGCTGTGCCGAGCGTGGCAGGGCCAGGGCGACGACCCGGCCGGGGCCGGCCCCGCGCCGGACCAGAAGGCGGGCCAGCCGGTTGGCGCGCCGGTTGACGTCCGCGTAGCTCAGACCGGTGCCCTCGTGGGTGACGGCGGTCGCCTCGGGGGAACGGGCCGCCTGCGCCTCGAAGCGGGCGGTGAGCGTGTCGTCCGCGCGGACTGCCTCCGGGGCGTCCACGGGGTGGACCGTCGCCTCGCCGGGGTGCAGCAGTGACGTTTCGGCGAGCGGCCGCTCCGGTTCGTCGGCCAGCCGCTCCAGGAGCAGCAGCAACCGGGCCTGGTGGTCGGCCAGTCGGTCCTCGGTGAACAGTGCCGGATTGGCGTCGAAGTCGATCCGCAGGCCCTCCGGGCCCTCACCCGACACGTCGGGCCGCACGGTCAGGGACAGGTCGTCGACCAGGCCGCCGGACAGGTGGTGCGCCGTCGCCGGGTGCTCGCCGAACCGCAGGTCGTGCGCGAACGGCACCAGGTTGACGACCGGGCCGTACAGCCGACGGTCACCGCCGAGCAGCCCGAGATCGCGGCGCAGGTCCTCACCCCGGTACAGCTGGTGGGTGCGCGCGGCGCGCAGCTCGGCCGCCGCTGCCCGGACCAGGTCGGTGGCGGTGCAGCCGGCGCCCACCGACAGCGGCAGCGGCAGCATGTTCGACACCGTGCCCGGAGTGCGCAGCATGGTCGAACCCAGCCGGCTCATGGTGGGCAGGCCCAGCACCACGTCCGGGGCGCCGGTGACGCGGTACAGGTAGGCGGCGACGGCCGCCAGCAGCAGTTCGCTCCGGGACGCCCCCATGCGCTTCGCGGCGGACGCCAGCCGTTCGGCCTCGTCCCCCGGGACAGCGGTGGTGCGACGGAGGAACG
>NZ_BAAHCA010000739.1:0-2485 GCF_054776295.1 Streptomyces sparsus | reverse complement strand
GTGCGGGCGAGGCGGTCCAGCATGGCCGCGACGGCCGGCACCCGCGCCAGGTCGGGCAGCGAGAGCGCGACGACCTCGCGGCGCACCTCCGGCTCCATCACCACCGTGCGCACCCCCTTGGTGCGCACCGACTCGACCGCCAGTTGCGGCAGCACCGCCACCCCCAGTCCGGCGCCCACCAGGCCGACGACGGCCGGGTAGTCGTCGGTGGCGAAGTCGATGCGCGGGGTGAAGCCCTCCGCCTCGCAGGCCTGCACGAGATGCCGCCGGCACCGCGGGCAGCCCGCGATCCAGGGCTCCTCCGCCAGCTCGGCGATGCCGACCCGCTCCACGCGGCCGAACCGGTGGCCGTCCGGGACGAGGCCCACCAGGCGGTCGGTGAGCAGGGGGCGGACCACCAGGTCGTCCCACTCGCCCACCGCGCCGCTGTCACCCGGATAGCGGAACGTCAGCGCGATGTCGCAGTCCCCGGCCCGCAGCATCTCCACCGAGCGGGGCGGTTCCGCCTCGACGAGCGACACGCGGGTGCCGGGGTGGTCGGCGCGCAGCGCGGCCACCGCCGCCGGGACCAGGCTGGAGCTTCCGCTGGGGAAGGAGACCAGCCGCACCCGGCCGGCCCGCAGTCCGGTGAGGGCGGCGACCTCCTCCTCGGCCGCGGTCAGCGACGCCAGCACCGAGGCCGCGTGCCGGACGAGCACCTCCCCCGCCTCGGTGAGGCGCATCTCCCGGCCGGCCCGGACCAGCAGCACCGTGCCGACGGACTGCTCCAGCGCCTTCATCTGCTGGCTCACGGCCGGCTGGGTGCAGCCCAGCTCCCGGGCGGCGGCGGAGAAGGAGCCGGTGCCGGCGACCGCGCGCAGCACCCGCAGGTGGCGGGCTTCGATCATTTCCCCACCATAAGCGCACCTTGGGGACACTGACCAATAACAGTTCGCCACTTATGCGGGTGCCGCTCTAGCCTGCCCCCATGCATCTACTCTCCGTGAACCTGGGCGACGCCGTGGCCCTCCCCCCGGGCCGGGAGGGCAAGCGCGCCACCGGCATCAACAAGCGCCCCGCCACAGGGCCGGTGCGGATCACCGCGCCCGGCCCGAAGGGCGTCGGGGGAAGCGGACTCGTCGGCGACACGGTCTGCAACCTGCGCCACCACGGCGGCGACGACCAGGCCGTGTACGCCTTCGCCCGCGAGGACCTGGACGAGTGGGCGGCACGACTGGGCCGGGAGCTGCCGTCCGGGAGCTTCGGCGAGAACCTCACCACCTCGGGGCTGGACGTCAACGAGTCGCTGATCGGCGAACGCTGGCGGATCGGCGGCGACGGCGGACCGCTGCTGGAGGTCAGTTCGGCCCGCATCCCCTGCCGCACGTTCGCCGACCGGCTGGGTGAGCGGGGCTGGGTGCGCCGCTTCACCGCGCGCGCCAGGCCGGGCGCGTACCTGCGGGTGGTCGAGGCGGGTGAGGTACGGGCCGGGGACACCGTCGACGTGGTGCACCGCCCCGCGCATCCGGTCACCGTGTCCTTCCTGTTCCGCGCGTCCACCACCGAACCGCACCTGCTGCCCGAGGTACTGGCGGCCGGCGACGCACTGCACCCCGAGGCCCGCGCGGCGGCCCGCAAGCGGGTCGCCGGCTGACGGTCCGGTGACGCGGGAACGGCCGGGCGGCCCGGAACACCCGTCCGCGGTGGGGCGGCGAGGGACGGCGGCTAACGTTCCGGTATGACGACTGCACTGATTACCGGAGCGACGGCCGGCCTGGGCGCCGCGTTCGCGCGCAGACTGGCCAGGGACGGGCGGGACGTGGTGCTGGTCGCGCGGGACGCCGCGAGACTGAGCGACCACGCCACCGAACTGCATGACCGGCACGGCATCGAGGCGTCCGTACTCGCCGCCGACCTGTCCACGGACGAGGGCATCGGTGCGGTCGAGGAACGCCTCGCCGACCGCACGCACCCGGTGGACCTGCTGGTGAACAACGCCGGATTCGGCATGAAGGGCCGCTATCTGGACGTGCCGATGTCCGACGAGCTGTCCATGCTGAAGGTGCACTGCGAGGCGGTGCTGCGGCTGACGTCGGCGGCGGTGGAGCAGATGCGCGAGCGCGGTCGCGGCGGCGTGGTGAACGTGGCGTCGGTCGCCGCGTTCGTGCCGCGCGGCACCTACGGCGCGAGCAAGGCGTGGGTCGTGCAGTTCACGCAGGGCGCGGCGCAGGACCTGGCGGACTCGGGGGTGCGGCTGATGGCGCTGTGCCCGGGTCTCGTGCGCACGGAGTTCCACGAGCGGGCCGGCATGGCGATGGACTCGGTGCCGAACTGGATGTGGTTGGAGGCCGACCGGGTGGTGGACGCCGCGCTGCGGGACCTCGGCCGGGGGCGGACCCTGTCCGTGCCGGACCCCCGCTACAAGGCGCTGACCGGGGCCACCAAGCTGGTGCCGCGCGGGGTGCTCGGCCGGTTGTCGTCGCAGTCGGGCCGCCGCTACGGCCCG
>NZ_BAAHCA010000738.1:0-2485 GCF_054776295.1 Streptomyces sparsus | reverse complement strand
AGAGCGCCGCCGCGCCGGTCCCGCCGCCGCGCCGCCGCAGTTCGAGCGCCAGGTGCAGCACGATACGCGCGCCCGACATGCCGATGGGGTGGCCCAGGGCGATCGCGCCACCGTTGACGTTCACCTTTTCGGGGCCCACGCCGAGGTCCTTCATTGACTGCACGGCGACCGCGGCGAACGCCTCGTTCAGCTCGATCAGGTCCAGGTCGTCAACGGCGAGGCCCTCCTTCTTCAGGGCGTGCTGGATCGCGTTGGACGGCTGCGACTGGAGCGAGTTGTCCGGACCGGCGACGTTGCCGTGCGCGCCGATCTCGGCGATCCACTCCAGGCCCAGCTCCTCGGCCTTGGCGCGGCTCATCACGACCACGGCGGCGGCGCCGTCGGAGATCTGCGAGGCGGAGCCCGCGGTGATGGTGCCGTCCTTGGCGAAGGCCGGCCGCAGCTTGCCGAGCGACTCCTCGGTGGTCTCGCCGCGGATGCCCTCGTCCTGGCTGAAGACGACCGGGTCGCCCTTGCGCTGCGGGATCTCCACCGGGGTGATCTCCGCTTCGAAGAGGCCGTTCTTCTGGGCGGCGGCGGCCCGCTGGTGCGAGGCGGCGGCGATCCGGTCCTGCTCGGCGCGGCCGATGCCCAGGCGGGTGTTGTGCCGCTCGGTGGACTCGCCCATCGCGACGCCCTCGAAAGAGTCGGTCAGGCCGTCGAGGGCCATGGCGTCCAGCATCTCCACGGCGCCGTACTTGTATCCGGCCCGCGACTTGGGCAGCAGGTGCGGGGCGTTGGTCATGGACTCCTGGCCGCCGGCAACCACCACGTCGAACTCTCCGGCGCGGATCAGCTGGTCGGCCAGCGCGATGGCGTCGAGACCGGAGAGGCACACCTTGTTGACGGTGAGCGCGGGCACGTTCATCGGGATGCCGGCCTTGACGGCCGCCTGGCGGGCCGGGATCTGGCCGGCGCCGGCCTGCAGCACCTGGCCCATGATCACGTACTGGACCTGGTCACCGCCGATGCCGGCCCGGTCGAGCGCGGCCTTGATCGCGAACCCGCCGAGGTCCGCGCCGGAGAAGGAGGCGAGCGAGCCGAGGAGGCGCCCCATGGGCGTCCGGGCGCCCGCGACGATCACTGAGGTGGTGCCGGTGGTGCCAGTCATTGCTGCGACCCCTTCGGAGAAGGAAGTGAACGAGGGTTAATCCAATGTACTGAGCAGTACAGCTCACGGTCACCGGTGAGCACGTGTGACCGTGCGCACGTTGCGTAACCACCGCCGTGGCTGTGTCCTGGTTCCATGCTGACGCGTATCGACCACATCGGGATCGCCTGTTTCGACCTGGACCGCACGGTCGCCTTCTACCGGGACACCTACGGCTTCGAGGTGTTCCACACCGAGGTCAACGAGGAGCAGGGTGTCCGCGAGGCCATGATCAGGATCAACGGCACGGACGACGGCGGCGCCTCGTACCTCCAGCTGCTGGAGCCGACCAGCGACGAGTCCACCGTCGCCAAGTGGCTGGCGAAGAACGGCGAGGGTGTCCACCACATCGCCTTCGGAACCGCGGACGTCGACGGCGACGCGGAGGACGTGCGCGGCAAGGGCGTGCGGGTCCTCTACGACGAGCCGCGCACCGGCTCGATGGGCTCGCGCATCACGTTCCTGCACCCGAAGGACTGCCACGGCGTGCTGACCGAGCTGGTCACCTCCGCAGCCCCGGCCGACTCCGGGCACTGAGCGGGAAGTCCCCGCCCCGCTGCGGATTCCCCCTCCGGTCCCCGCCGGAATCTGTCACTCCTGTCCAACGGCGAAGCCGCCCGTCCAGAACATCGGTAGAGTGGCCGGGCGGCGAGCAGCCGCGGGCCGGACAGGGCCCGTTCCGCGTCCCGCCGATGATCTGACACCATTTCGTCAGAACGCTCTTCGGGACGTTCGTCGGAATACGCAGTTCACCTTGTCTACCAGGGGACGGATGGGACCGCGCAGTGCGGGGCTACGACCGCTACGAGGCTGACGATCACCTGTCGCGCTTCGAGGCCGAGATGGATCGGCTGAAGAAGGAGCGGGACAAGGCCGTCAGCCATGCCGACGACCTCGGCTACCAGGTTGAGGTGCTGCGCGCCAAGTTGCACGAGGCGCGTCGCAGCCTCGCCGCGCGCCCGGCCGGTTACGACAACCTCAACGTCCAGGCCGAGCAGCTGCTGCGGAACGCCCAGATGCAGGCCGACCAGCTGCGCGCGGACGCCGACCGGGAGCTCCGGGACGTCCGGGCCCAGGCCCAGCGCCTCCACCAGGAGCAGGCCGAGGCGCACTCCCGGCTGGAGGCCGAGCTGCACGCCGAGGCCGTGCGCCGCCGGCAGCAGCTCGACCACGAGCTCGCCGAACGCCGGGCCACCGTCGAGTCCCACGTCAACGAGAACGTCGCCTGGGCCGAGCAGTTGCGGGCCGCTCAGCGAACAGGACGTCGCCTACGCCTTCCCCGCGGCGGACGCGATA
>NZ_BAAHCA010000737.1:0-2487 GCF_054776295.1 Streptomyces sparsus | reverse complement strand
CGAGCGGCTGCCCGGCGCCGGCGGTTACGCAGCGCCGGTGGTGGCCGCACTGCTCGCCGGACTCGTCGCCACCGCCGGTTCCGGCCGACGGCACCCGGACGGATCGCCGGGGGCCGGGGGGAACGACGCAGGTGGGTACGATCGCCGCCGCGACCGTACCCACCTGGCGAGCGGCTGACGGGTCAGCCACCGGTCCCGATCAGCAGGACAGGTTCGAACCCGGGGTGGTGCCCAGGATCTGCGTGAACTGCTGGTACTTGTTGATCCGGCTCTGCACCTTCGCCGGCTGCTTGCCGTCGCACTCCAGCGCACCGTTGATGCTGCGGATGGTCTGGCCGAAACCGTGGCCGTTGACCATGGCGTTGTGCGGCGTCATCGTGCCGGGGCCGGTCTGGGTGTTCCAGTACCAGAGCGCGGTCTTCATGGCGACGGCCGGGTCGTTCTGCACCAGCCACGGGTTGTTCAGCAGGTCGATGCCGAGCGCGTCACCGGCGGCCTTGTAGTTGAAGTTCCAGCTGAGCTGGATGGGACCGCGGCCGTAGTACGCGGCCTGGCCGGCGGGGCAGCCGTAGGGCTGCGTCGTGTCGCAGTAGTGGGGGTAGTTGCTCGTGTCCTGCTCGACGATGTGCACCAGGCCGCCGGTCTCGTGGCTGACGTTGGCGAGGAAGGCGGCGGCCTCACGGCGCTTGGTGGTGTCGTCACCGGTCTTGGCGAACCCCGGGTAGGCGCTCAGCGCGTCGGTGAGGCCCCGGTAGGTGTAGAAGGGGTTCCGGTTCGGGAACATCTGGTTGAACTGCGCCTCGCTGACCACGAATCCACTCGGGTCCGGGTCGGGGTCGCCGGGGTCGGTGCCACCGCAGGGGCCCTGGTTCTCCCAGACCGCGACGCCGGCGGCGGGCCGCTCGTTCTGCGTCCACCACTTCGCGCGCCAGTTGTTGCCGTTGAGCGAGGCGACGTCGTTGCCCCAGTAGACGGTGGAGGCGCTCCACGGGGTGGCACAGGGCGCGGCGGCGGCCGTGGGGGCGGCAGCGGCGGTTGCGGTCGGCGCCACGGCGGCGAGGCCGCCCATGAGTGCCGATGCGGCGAAGAACGCGATGATCCGTTGTTTCAGCACGTGACTGGTACCTCCATGCGGCGGATGCCGCAGGCTGTGGGGGTTGTTGGAGGACAGTCAAAGGCCTGTGGTCTGAACCAGTCAAGGTATAGACCATTTTTGACGGGGATTCGGAAGCGGAACCTCCCGCCCGTGCCCGACCGGTCGGCGTCCGTGCCCGCACCCTGCCCGCTCCCGGCGGACGGATGCCCCTTCGGGCCCGGCCTCCGCCGCCCGGCGGACGGATGCCCCTTCGGGCCCGGCCTCCGCCGCCCGGCGGACGACGCGCCACGCCCCCGGAACTGGACGTACGGATGCGGACGTGAGCAAGTGGGAACAAGAGCCCCCGGCCCGCCGGCAGCGGACCGGCGGCCGACCGCCCACCGCAGGAGCGACCGAAGGAGAACGGCGTGCCCCCTACCCCGCTGACCGAGCGAGACCTCGAAGCGGCACTCGCCGACCGGCCCGAGTGGACGGTGCGCGACGGCCACCTCACCGCTTCGTTCACCGTCGACCGGGCGGCGCTGCCCGGTCTGTACACGGCCGTCGCCGCCGCCGAGGACGACGCCGACCACCACGCCAGGATCACCGTGCTCTACGGCACGGTCGACTTCGCCCTCAACACCCACAGCGCGGGCGGCGCGATCACCGAGAAGGACACCGCACTGGCCGCCCGCATCTCCGACCTCGCCGCCGAACACGGCGCCCGCCCGGCGGCCTGACCACCCGGACCGGCCTTTCGTAGGCAGGACACCGGAGCACGGGCACCGGAGCACGGGCACAGAAAAGCCTCCGCCCCGCGAGAGAACTCGCGGGGCGGAGGCCCACATGGGATGAGTGGAGATGGCGGGAATCGAACCCGCGTCCAACGGTGAAGAAGGAGGGCTTCTCCGAGCGCAGTCTGCTTCGCTTTTCTCAGCCCCGGCAGTCACGCAGACAAGCTGCCGACGGGCTCAGTCACTGTTTGATGTCCCGGTAGACCCCGTGACCGGGCCTACGCGGTGAGTTCCCTAGCTGATGCCAGGAACCGGGTCGGGAACGCACCCGGGCTGACACTTCGCAAGTCGCTGATCAGGCAGCGAGGGCGAAGGAATCGCGCTTGGTGTTGGCGATTATTTTTTTGCGGCAGATGGTTATCGAGATCATTGCCGCGTTCCTCGGCTCGCTTCCCCTGCTCCGACAGCCGCTGTCGAAACCGATCATCCCCATGTTGTGTTGACAAGCACACCCGGGCTTCGCCTGACGACGAGCACCCCGGTGGCGCTGTTGCCCCATCGTACGTGAACAACCACGGGAACGGCCAGCGCATTCCCGCCGCCCGGGACCGGGCGTCCCGCCGACCCGGCAAGCCCGCCGACCCCGGCAACGCGCCCGGCGCAGCCCCGGCAGGGCCT
>NZ_BAAHCA010000736.1:0-2487 GCF_054776295.1 Streptomyces sparsus | reverse complement strand
GGGTCGCGGGGGCGGTACGCAGCACGAGGGGGCGGCCGGTCAGCCCGCGGGCGCCGTACACGAGGTCGGGCCGGACGGCGAGCACCGCGCCGACCGTGAGGGCGGTGATGGCGGCCTCGCCCAGCCCGATGGCGGTGTGCACGCCGACCATCGCCGCGAAGACCTTGCCCAGCGAGACGTCGGCCGTCCCGCCCACCGCGAACAGCAGGGTGAAGACGACCGCGGCGGCCGGCACGGACACCAGCGCGGCCACGAACGAGGCCGCGGTGAGTGAGCCGCGCCCGCGCGGCAGCACCGTGGCGAGCAGCCGGAACAGCGGGTAGGCGACCAGCACGGCCACCACGCCGAGCAGGGTGATGTTGGTGCCGAGCGCGGTCAGACCACCGTCGGCGAACAGCAGCGCCTGCATCAGCAGCACCACGGTGAGGCAGAGCACCGCCGTGTGGGGGCCGACCAGGATCGCCGCCAGCGCCCCGCCCATGAGGTGCCCGCTGGTGCCCGCGCCGACGGGGAAGTTGAGCATCTGGACGGCGAAGACGAAGGCCGCGACGAGGCCGGCGAGCGGGGTGACCCGTTCGTCCAGCTCACGCCGGGCACCGCGCAGGGAGACCGCCACGGCGGTGGCGGCGACCACTCCCGTCGCCACCGAGACGGGTGCGTCGAAGAATCCGTCGGGCACATGCATGGCTGGCTGGCCTTCCACCGGGCGGATGAGCGATCGATGGATGATAGCCACTTCTTGCGAACGGTTCGCAAGAGCGCAGGCGCACCGGCAAGCGAGTGAGGGCCCCGGAACGGGGCACCCGGTGGGATGTCGGATCGCAGGGCGCCCTGCACGCCGTGACCCAGTTCACTTCGTGCCGGTGGTAACCGCGGCCCCCGATTCACGGTCTCAGGAGGCGACCGGGCGACCGCCCGAAGAGGAGCTTGACGATGTCCACAGCGATCGATCTGACGGTGCAGGCCCGCGTTGTCGCCCGGCCTGCCGCGTTCCCGATATTCGTGACCCTGCGCTACGACAGCGGCGACCCACTCGCGGTCCGGACCGTCTTCCCCGCGGAGGTCGCCCTCGACGGCGTGGAGGTGACCTGGACCTTCGCCCGCACCCTGCTCGACGACGCGCTGCACGGCCCGGCCGGCCACGGTGACGTGCGGCTCTGGCCGCACGGTGAGGACCGCACGATGCTGGAGCTCCGGGCGGCCGAGGGCACCGCGCTCGTGGAGCTGCCCACCCGGGAGGTGCGTGCGTTCCTGCGGGAGAGCTACGCGCTGGTGTCCGCGGCGCAGGAGCACCGGGGGCTGGCCCTGGACGAGAGCCTCGCCGTGCTGCTGCGCGGCGTCTGAACGGGTGGGCGAGAGCGGCAGCCGCCGGGGCACATGCCCGGACTTGCCCCCATGTAAAGGCTCGACTGTGACCCATGTCACAGTATTCGCTCCCCCGAAGAGGCCATGAAAACCGCATCCACGGGGTCGTAGGGATGGCGAAGCAGCAGCACGGACGAAGGAGCCCTCCCATGTCACCCCTTGTGGAATTCCCCCTACATGCCCGCCTGGTCACCCCACCCACCTCCCGCCGTATCCCGGCCGTGCTCCGCTACGACCGGAAGGACCCGCTCGCCGTCCGCGTGGTCTTCCCCGCCCCGGAGGAGCTGGACGCGCGGGACACCGTGTGGGTGTTCGGCCGCGAGCTGCTCGAAGCGGGCCTGCGGGCCCCGGCCGGTGACGGCGACGTCCATGTGTGGCCCTGCGGCCACGACCGGACGGTGGTGGAACTGCACGCGCCGGAGGGCATGGCCCTCGTGGAGTTCGGCACCCTGGAACTGCGCCGCTTCCTGTGGCGCTCCTACGCCCTGGTGCGTCGCGGCCAGGAGCACCACGGCCTCGACCTCGAACACGGCCTCACCGAGCTGCTGCGCGGCGTCTGACTCCCGACGCGGCAGCCGCCCGGTCCCGCTCTCGCGCCCGGACCCCGCGCGGCGACGGACGACCACCGGTCGCTCCCCGGAGTGAACGGCACGAGCACGACTTGCCGCCCGTCCCGGCCGCCCGAACCATGGGAGGCGTGAGCGACGGCGCATACCTCCGGTTCCCGCACCTCCACGACGACCTGCTGTGCTTCACCTCCGAGGACGACCTCTGGGTGGCCCCGCTCGTCCCGGAGGGCACCGAGCCCGGCCGGGCCTGGCGACTCACCGCGGACCGCACCCGCCTGGGCCACCCACGCTTCTCGCCGGACGGACGGCGCATCGCCTTCACGTCCTGGCGCAGCCTCGACCCGGAGATCCACCTCGTCCCCGCCGAGGGCGGCCCGAGCCGACGGCTCACCCACTGGGGCGCCCCGGACACCCGGGTCCGCGGCTGGACACCGCCCGAACGCGACGGCCGCAGCGACGTCCTCGCCGTCGCCTCGCACGGCCAGCCCTTCTCCTACTTCTCCTGGGCCTACCGGCTGCCCACCGACGGCAGCCCCGGCGGCCGGCTGCCCTG
>NZ_BAAHCA010000735.1:0-2492 GCF_054776295.1 Streptomyces sparsus | reverse complement strand
CTCGGGCCGGCTCGGCGCTCGCCGCAGCCGGGCCGCGTGTCAGGTCTTCCACCGGGCCGAGCGCCAGGTGCCGTGCCGCGCCCCGCCCCCGGGCCGGCGGCAACACATCCCCCCATGCCCGGGGCCTGACCAGGCACATAAGCTTCGCTTCCGCCAGCATGCGCCCGCCCAGCACGCGCATGCCCAGAACCCACATCTGAAAAAGGAACACCGTGCGAACCACTCCGCGCCGCGGCGCGCTTGCCGCGCTCACCGTCTCCACGCTCCTGCTCGCCACCGCCTGCACCGGGTCGGACTCCGCACCGGAGGACTCGCAGGGCAAGGACAGGAGCACGGGTTCCCCGTCCGCGTCCGCGGAGCCGGTCTCGCGTCCGTTGACGGAGCAGCAGGTGAAGGAGAGTCTGCTGGAGGTGGCCGACCTGCCCGAGGGATGGGAGGTCGACAAGGAGGTGTCCGGCTCCGAGGCGGGCCACACCGAGTTCCAGATGGCGAAGGCCACCAAGCCGGCCTGCCAGCCACTGCTCGACGCCGTGGTGGCAGCCGACTCCGCTCCGCTGCCCGAGCGGGCCGAGATAGCCGCCTTCGCCCAGGGCGACACGGGACCGATGCTGGTCAGCGGGGTGACGGTCTTCCAGGAGCAGGAAGCCGAGGAACTCGCCAAGGACAGGCCGGTCGCCGGCCAGTGCCGGCGCTTCACCGCCGACTTCCAGGGCGACACGGTCACCTTCGTGCACAGCCCGCTGTCCGTGCCCGAGGTGGGCGACCAGTCCGGTGGTGTCCGGCTGAAGAGTCCCGCGACGGACGAGCTGTCCGCCATGCAGTTCGACATGGGCTGGGCACGCATCGGCGGCACCATCGTCAACGTGACGCTGATCAGCTACGACACGTCCGACAGCACCAGCTTCCAGCAGGCGCTGACCAGGGCGGCGGAAAAGGTCGAGCGCGTCTCCGGCAAGGGCTGACCGCCCACGACCAGCAGCCTCCTCCCGACACTCACCGCCACCCCGCCGCAGCCGTCCGCATCCGACCGCGGCCGACAGCGTCCGTCCGCAGCCGGGTCGTCCGCTGCCGGGTCGTCCGCTGCCGGCCGCGGACGGGCGAGCGGACGGATCCGGTGGAACGCCGGGAGGGGCGGGTCCCTCTTCTCCTGTGTGATGACCGATCTGCCGTCCGAGCCGACCACCGCCACGGTCGCCGGGCGCACCTTCACCCTCAGGCGGGTGGCCAGTGACCCGTTCACCCCGGCCGTCCTGGTGACCGGGCAGCAGGACTGGAAGCTGTTCGAGGGGGACGACGTGGTCGCCGAGCTGTGGGACGTGCGGGTCCCGCGGCCCGGAGCCGCCGTGCAGGTGCTGCACGGGGATCTGCGGGGCGAGGAGCTCACCGTCGCCACCCGGCGCTCGCTGCGTGCGCGACGCCGGTTCGTCGAGTTCCGCACCGGCGGACGCCGGTTGCGTCTCGAAGCCCGCGCGTTCGGCCGCAGGGTACGGCTCCGGTACCGCCTGGACGACGACCGGGAGACGATCCTGCTCGGCCTGCTGCGGGCCTCCGGCGCCGATGCGTACCTGCTCGCCTCTCCACTGCGGACACCACCCCTGACCGTCGGCACACCCTGACCGCCAGAGAACGAACACCCGCCGCAGCTGCCTGACCGGCCATCTCCGGGCTGTGGAAAGGTTGTTGGCTTCACTCAGTCGAGTGAAGCCAACACCCCCTGCAACAGACCCTCCCGCTGGGGACAACTCGTGAGGATGCCGACAAAAAAGGGTGCGTGATCAAGCAACACAAGCAGCCACCCCTGTGGATAACCTGTGGAAAACTCTGTGGCCGACGGTAAACGCACGCTGCCCGTGGGCAGTTGGGAACCGCCGTTCCGGTGTATCGGCCTCCGGCATCCGCAGCGGACCCGGAAAAGCGGATGCGCGGCCGCCGAGCCGACCAGCATGCTCGGCCCGACACGCTGGGTCCCCGGCACGCTGGGTTCCCGGCACGCTGGGTTCCCGGCACGCTGGATCGCCGGCCTGCCGGGTTCGCGGCGCGCCGGATCCCCGGCAGGCCGGGGCCGTGAACGGAGGCCGAGTGGAACTGCGGGAGTTGGACGAGGACCTGCTGCACAGGGTGCTGGCCGCAGCGGTACGGGACGCCGACCCGGAGGAGGTCATGGCGCCGGTCCCCGGGCCCCCGGGGTGGACCGCCTCCCGCCAGCAGGCGTTTCTGCGCTTCCACCGGGCACGCTGTCTCTCCGACCGGCCGTCGGAACGCACCTTCGCCGTGTTGCACGACGGAGCGGTGGTGGGCGCCGCCCGCCTGGAACCACTACCGCAACCGCCCGATCCGCCCCCGGACACCCCCGCCGTCCTGGCCCGCCCGACGAGCCCTTCGGCGGACGGCACCGCGGGCCCCCCGGCGGACGGCTACGCGGGCCCTCCGCCGGACGGCACCACCGGGCACCGAACGGTGGAGGCCGGGGTCTGGCTGGGACGGTCGGTGCG
>NZ_BAAHCA010000734.1:0-2492 GCF_054776295.1 Streptomyces sparsus | reverse complement strand
GCCCACGGCAGCCCCCGGCGGTCGCTCTCCACCAGCCCCCCGGCAGCCCCGCCCGACGCCGGTTTCAGAAGGCGGCGCGGACCGTTCCGACCGGGGAGCCGCCGCCGAGCAGCGGCACGGTCGCGAGGCGTTCCAGTACCGGGGCGTCCACGCCCATCCGGCGCAGGGTGTGCGCCAGTACCGGGCCGAGCGCCCGGGTGTTGCCGTCCTCGACCTTGAAGGCGAGGGCGCGACCGTCCGGCAGCGCCACCGCCTGCACCGCCTCGGCACCCATCTTCGACAGGGTGCCCGGCAGCTCCCGCATCAGCCAGGTGTCGGCCCGACGGGTGCCCGCCACGTACTCGGGGTGGTCGCGCATCGCCTGCGCGACGCGGCCCTGCGGCGTGTCCGGGGCGGCGACGGCGAAGCTGCGGAAGGCCCGTGCCAGGCCGACGAGCGAGATCGCCAGCAGTGGGGCGCCGCAGCCGTCGGTGCCGGTGTGGGTGACCCGCTCCCCGGACGTGGCCTCGACCGTCTCGGTGACCAGCTGTTGCAGGGGGTGGCCGGGGTCGAGATAGGTGTCGGTGGGCCAGTCGTTGAAGCGGCAGGCGGCGAGCATCGCGGCGTGCTTGCCGGAGCAGTTCATGGTCAGCCGGGCCCGGACGCGGCCCGCCGCCAGGTAGGTCTCCGCCTCGACCGGGTCGAGCGGCAGGTCCGGCGGGCACTGGAGGAGGTCCTCGCTCAGGCCCTGCTCGGTGACCATGCGCCCGGCCAGCTCCAGGTGGAAGGGCTCACCGGAGTGGCTGGCGGCGGCCAGCGCGAGCCGCTCGCCGGCCAGCGGCACGCCCGCCCGCAGCACGGCCGCGGCCTGCATCGGCTTGTTCGACGAGCGGGGGAAGACCGGTGCGGCCGGGTCGCCCAGCGACCAGTCGACCCGGCCGTCCGCGTCCAGCACGACCAGCGAGCCGCGGTGCAGCCCCTCGGTGAAACCGGAACGGACGACCTCGGCGAGGACGGGGGCGGCGGGCGAGGTCATCGACGGCCTTCTCCTTCGTGGCGGGACGACCGGCCACCGGGGGGATCGCCTCAGGCCAGCAGGTCGTCGACTTGCGCTTCGCCCTCACGGTACCTGCGGGCGATCTCCGTGCTGCATTCGTCCGCGGTGCGCTGGAGCGACTGCCGGCGGCCGGAGATCTGCCGCTCGTAGCGGACCAGCCGGCCCATCGCGTCGTGCAGTTCGCTGTCGGTGCGGGCACCGAGGTCGGACAGTTCCACTTCGGCGAGCATCGACTCGGCGAGCAGGCGGTACTCCGCGCCGTGCGGTGTGCCGAGCGTCACGTGCCGGGCGGAGGAGCGGTGCCGGGTCGGACCGTCGGCGAGGATCTCCGGCAGCCGGTCGACGATGCGCGCGGCCGGATCGACCCGGCGCGTGATCTCCGCCCGCAGGATGTCGATGCGGCCCTGCAGCAGGCGCCGCAGGTAACTGAGGTCGGCCTCGTCCTGCTGGGCGGAGCGGCGCAGTCCGCGCAGCGAGGGCAGGCCGAGAGCGGCCAGTTCGGGGGTCGCCGGGCCGGGGCGCGCGGAGCGGCCACCGTCTCCGTCCACCTGCTGGGACGGCAGGTGCGGTGCCGCGGTGGCCGCGGCGCTGCCGGCCCGGCCCGGATCCGGTTCGGGGCTTCTGCCTGCTCCGGAAGTGCTCATAAGTCCGTCCCCTCGTCCGCTCTGTCGCACCCTGCCGAGCCGCTCCCGCCGGGTGCGGCGGTCTGCGGTGCGCACTGTGCCGACTCCCCGCGTGGGTGCGCGGAGCCGGTGACGCCTGCGGTGTGCATGACGTTCATGCGGTTCATACGACTCGTGTGGTCGTCCGGCCATCTGGTCTACGGCGTTCGCGGGGTTTGTCAGCTTCGCCGCGACCGGCGTATTGCGTTCCCGCATCGTGCCACTGCCGGGCCGTAGCGCGCAGCGCCTTGGCACCCATCCGGCGCATCATGGATTCATGCGAGCAGTAGTTCAGAGGGTGAACGGCGCCCGGGTGACGGTGGACGGGCGGACGGTCGGCGAAATCGTCGGGGCGGGACTGTGCGTCCTTGTCGGGGTGACCCACGAGGACACCGCGGAGCAGGCCGCGCGACTGGCCCGCAAACTGTGGTCGCTGCGGATCCTGGAGGGCGAGAAGTCGTGCTCGGACCTGTCGGCGCCACTGCTGGTGATCAGCCAGTTCACCCTCTACGGGGACGCCCGCAAGGGGCGGCGGCCGACGTGGAACGCGGCGGCCCCGGGACCGGTCGCCGAGCCGCTCGTCGACGAGGTCTGCGCCCGTTTGCGGGAGCTGGGGGCGGAGGTGGCCGAGGGCCGGTTCGGTGCCGACATGAAGGTCTCGCTCGTCAACGACGGTCCCTTCACGGTGCTGCTGGAGGTGTGACGCGGAACGGCCGCCGCCCGCCACGCGCGCGCCGCACCCGACCGTGCGACGAGCCGGCAGGGCGGACCCGCGCGGGCAGCGGGAGGGCCGG
>NZ_BAAHCA010000733.1:0-2501 GCF_054776295.1 Streptomyces sparsus | reverse complement strand
CGCTCCGGCGCCCGCGCGGGCTCAGCGCAGCGCCGCGCGGATCGCGTCGTCCACCGCGGGGTACTCGAACCGGAACCCGGACTCCAGCAGCCGCACCGGGATCACCCGCTGACTGCCCAGCACGTCCTGGGCGAACTCACCCAGGGCCACCCGCAGCACCGGAGCGGGCACCGCCGCGATCGTCGGGCGGCGCAGCACCCGACCCATGGCGGCGGTCACCTCCCGGTTGGTCACCGGATCGGGGGCGGTCAGGTTCACCGGCCCGGACAGCGACTCGGTGTCGATCAGGTGCCGCAGCGCGGCGACCTGGTCGTGCAGCGCGATGAAGCTCCAGTACTGCCGCCCGTCACCCATACGGCCGCCCATGCCCGCCTTGAAGATCGGGAACAGCCGTCCCCAGGCGCCGCCGTCCCGGGAGACGACCAGGCCGATGCGCGGATGCACCGTGCGGATGCCCGCCTCGACGGCCGGTGCCGCGGCCGCCTCCCACTCCTGGCAGACCTCCGGCAGGAACCCGGTGCCGGGCGGATCGCTCTCGTCCACCGCCCGGTCGCCGGTGTCGCCGTAGTAGCCGACGGCGCTGCCGCTCACGAAGACCCGGGGCGGCGTGCGCAGCCCGGCGAGCGCGGTGGCGACGGTGGCCGTGCCGCGCACCCGGCTGTCCCGGATCACCCGTTTGTAGCTCTCCGTCCAGCGCTTGTCGCCGACCCCGGCCCCGGCCAGGTGGACGACGGCCTCGCAGCCCTCCAGGCCGGGTGAGTCCACCCGGCCGGCCTGCGGGTCCCACTCGACCTCGTCGGGTGCGGACGGGGGGCGCCGCACCAGCCGCATCACCTCGTGGCCGTCGCCGCGCAGCGAGCGCACGAGGGCCGAGCCGATGAGTCCGGATGCTCCGGTGATCACGATTCGCATGGGCCCATCCTGATGGACGCCGGACCGCCGGGCGAGGCAGAGTGCCGGGCATGAACCGGGAACTCCTGATCCGTACCGCTGTGGCCGCGGACGACGCCGAACTGGCCGCGCTGGACGGGCGGACCTGGTCGCCGCTGCACGCCGTCACCCCGCGACCGCTCCCGCCCCACCGACCGTTCTTCGACGACCGCAACCTGCCGCGTCAGCACCTCGTCGCCGAGGTGCGGGGCCGGACCGCCGGTTACCTGCGGCTGGTCGCCCCCACACCGCTGGAGAGCAACCGGCACGTCCGCCAGGTACAGGGCCTGGCGGTGGACGAGTGGGCCCGCGGTCGCGGCGTCGGCCGCGCCCTGCTGCGGGCCGCACTCGACACCTGCCGGCGCCAGGGCGTGCGGCGGCTGACGTTGCGGGTGCTCGCCCACAACACGCCCGCCCGCCGGCTCTACGCGGCGGAGGGCTTCGCCGTGGAGGGCGTGCTGCCGGGGGAGTTCCTGCTCGACGGGGAGTACGTGGACGACGTGCTGATGGGCCGGACCGTGACCCCCGCGCACCCCGGCCGGTCCGGAGCCGCCTGACCCGCCGACAGCCGCCCGTCGGTCCCGGGCCGCCCGGTATCGGCCCCGGGCGGCCCCGGCCCGTCCGGGGCCGCCGTCTACTCCCTGAACCGGGCCCACAGCAGCGGGAACTGATCGGCCAGGACCTTGTCGTCCTCCAGGTCGAGGGGCGAGCCCAGCGGTTCGGCGGGCTGCTCGGGCCCCAGCTCGGGCAACTCGGCGCCGGTGAGCTGCTCGTACGCCTCGTCGGCGGCGAAGCCCAGTTCCTCGCCGTCGCCGTCCTCCTCCTCGTCGAAGTCGCCGAGCAGCCGGGCCAGGGTGTCCGGGCCTCCGTGCAGCGCGCCTTCGAACACCTCCCGGCCCTGGCCGATCAGCCAGCAGCGGAACGAGTCGAAGGCGTCGTCGCTGGCCCCGTCGAGCAGGATCCAGGCCGCGCCCCACAGGTCCCAGCGGTAGGAACGCTGGTACCGCGCCTCGAAGTGGCGGGCGAAATCGACCACCGTGTCGGGATCCAGGCCGGTCAGCCGGTCGACCAGCAGCTCCGCCTGCTCCACCGGGTCACCCTCGGCGGTCTCGCGGGTGCTGTCGATGAGCTGCCAGAACTCGTCCTCGTGCATCGTCACGGCACCAGCATCGGGCCTGACACCTCCGTACGCACGCGGAGCCGCCCAGATGCGGCCGAGCCGTTACTCGCGGCGCCCTCCGGGCCGAACGCGCGTCGAACACGTCTCGAACGCCTCGCCGTGCCACGCCGAGCACCACCGTTTGTTGTGACCGTCGCACGAATCCGTCGTTGACCCCGGATGTGCGGTCGCCGTGCGGCCGCGCCGAAGCCGATCGCACTCCAGGGGAGCGCAGAACGCCATGGGGACGGACAGACAGCACCAGGACCCGACGCACCAGGACCGCACGGCCACTGAGCGCACGGCCACTGAGCGCACGCCCACGACCTCCGCGCCCACGGACCCCGCCGGGGGGTCGGCGGCGCCCGCGCACTCCGAGCCGACGCGCCGGGCACCGCACCCCCGTGACCCC
>NZ_BAAHCA010000732.1:0-2503 GCF_054776295.1 Streptomyces sparsus | reverse complement strand
GGCGACGAGGGCCCGCCCCGGACCGCCGGCGGCGGGCTCGCGGCCCCCGGCACCGGTGACGCGTTCCCCGGCACCGGGGCCACGTCCGACGTCGCCGGGGACACCACCGACGTCACCGAGCTGATCCGGTCGGTGAACGGGCCCGTGCGCGACCTGGCCTTCTCCCCCGACTCCGGCTGGCTGGCGTGGGCCCACCCCGGCATCGGCCGGTCCCTGCGGCAGATCAGGATCGCCAGGCTCGCGGACCGGACGATCCTGGACGTCACCGGCGGCCGGTTCGAGGACGAGCAGCCGGTCTTCACCCGCGACGGCCGCTACCTGGCGTTCCTGTCGTGGCGCGGCTTCGACCCCGTGTACGACGTGCACACCGGTGACCTGTCCTTCCCGCTGGGCTGCCGCCCCTACCTGGTGCCGCTGTCGTCGGCGACCCCGTCGCCGTTCGCCCTCTCCCCGGAGGGCCGGCCGGCGGCCGGCGGCCTCGACCCGCAGACCGTGGAGGAGGGCACTGGCGAGGACGGCACCGTCACCGTCGAGGCGGAGGGCCTGGCCAGCCGCGTCACCCCGTTCCCGGTGACGGCCTCCAAGTACTCGGGGCTGCAACCGGTCGCGGGCGGCGGACTGATCTGGCTGCGGTACCCGATCTCCGGCGCGCTCGGGGAGACCTTCGCCAACCCCGCCGACACCTCGGGGCGCCCCACCCTGGAGCACTTCGACCTGGTCAAGGCCCGGCGCACCGAACTCAGCAGCGACGCGGACGGGTTCGAGGTGAGCGGCGACGGCACCCGCCTGGTGCTCAACGACGACGGCCACCTCAGCGCGGTCCCCGCCGACGAGTCGGCCGACGCCGACACCACCGTCCCGATCGACCTGCGGCGGATCCTGCACGAGGTGGACCCGGGCGCGGAGTGGCGGCAGGCCTACGAGGAGGCCGGCCGGATCACCCGGGCCTACTTCTGGGAACCGTCGATGTGCGGCATCGACTGGGACGCGGTACTGGCCCAGTACCGTCCGCTCCTCGAACGGATCGCCTCCCCCGACGAGTTCGCCGACCTGCTGCGTGAGGTGCTGGGCGAACTGGGCACCTCGCACGCCTACGTCTCCGCCGCCCGCCGCAACGAGGGACCGCCGCACTACCAGCGGCCCATCGGGCTGCTCGGCGCCGACTTCACCCACACCAAGGACGGCGAGTGGCGACTGGCCCGCATCCTGCCGGGCGACTCCTCCGACTCCAGGGCCCGTTCACCGCTGGCCGGCTCCGGAATCCGTGAGGGCGCGGTGCTCACCCACGTGGGCGGACGTCCGGTGGACCCGGTGGCCGGCCCCTGTCCGCTGCTCGCCGGCGCCGGCGGCACCACCGTGGAGCTGACCTTCCGCGCGGCGGACGGCACCGGGCCGCTCCGGCGCGTCGCCATCGTGCCGCTGGTGGACGAACGGCCGCTGCGCTACCAGGACTGGGTGGCCAAACGGCGGCAAGCGGTGCGGGAGTTGAGCGGCGGCCGGTGCGGCTACCTGCACATCCCCGACATGGGCGGCTCCGGTTGGGCGCAGTTCAACCGCGACCTGCGCATGGAGGTGTCACGGCCCGCGCTGATCGTGGACGTGCGCGGCAACGCGGGCGGCAACATCAGCGAGTTGGTGATCGAGAAGCTCACCCGCACGATCCTCGGCTGGGACCTGACGCGCAACGCCCAACCCGTCTCGTACACCGGCAACGCGCCGCGCGGCCCGGTGGTCGCCGTCGCCGACGAGGCGACCTCCTCCGACGGCGACATGATCACCGCGGCGTTCCGGCTGCTCGGCCTGGGCCCGGTCGTCGGTGCCCGCACCTGGGGCGGAGTGGTCGGCATGACGGGACGCCACCGGCTCGGCGACGGCACGGTGATCACCGTGCCGATGAACGCCGCCTGGTTCGAGGAGTACGGCTGGGACGTGGAGAACCACGGCGTCGCCCCGGACATCGAGGCGCTGCGCACCCCGCTGGACTGGGCGGAGGGCCGCTACATGGTGCTCAGCACCGCCGTGCGAACCGCCCTCGACCTGCTGGAACGCCACCCGGCGCGCACTCCTCCCGGCTACGGTTCGGTCCCCGACCGCCGACGCCCGCCCCTGCCGCCCCGCGACCGGCCGACCCCGCCCTGAGGGTGCGCGCAGGTGCCGTGACGCTCGGTAGCCGTCCGTGATGCGAAGTATGTCGGCCCGTGCCACGCTGATCGAGGCGTAACCGCCCCCCGATCTACGGAGAAGAAACCATGGGTATGGCAGACCAGTTCAAGGACAAGGCGCAGGAAGCGGCCCAGAGGGCCAAGGACGCGATGCAGGAGCGCGACAAGGAGTCGAAGGACACCCGGGAGCGCGAGCACAAGGGCAAGCGGGACATGGGTCAGGAGGCCAAGGACCGCATGGGCGACGCCCGCGAGCGCCGGGACCGGCACGGCCGCTGAACGGCGGCCGGTGTCGACCGGTGACCGGTACTGACGGCAAGCCGGCGCCGAGCGAGAGCCGG
>NZ_BAAHCA010000731.1:0-2510 GCF_054776295.1 Streptomyces sparsus | reverse complement strand
CGCGGCACGGGCTCGCCGGCTGCCGCGCCCTGCGCGACGACTTCCCTGTGAATGGCTCACGACGCACTCCCAAGCGGTCCGACCGATGCGGGGCGGGACCCTAGCGGAGCGTGCGTCACTCTCCCAAGTGGATCAGTCACCCACGGTGATGAATGGGCGGTGTGTCGCGGGGTGCGGTCAGTAGCCGAACGCCCGGGCCGTGTTGGCCGCCACGTGCCCGGCCAGCACGTCCGTGTCCATGCCGAGCACCTCGGCCATCGCCCGCAGCGTCACCGGAACGAGATAGGGCGCGTTGGGCCGTCCGCGGTACGGCACGGGCGTGAGGAACGGCGCGTCCGTCTCCACCAGGACCTGCTCCGGCGGCGTCACCGCCAGCGCGTCGCGAAGCTGCTGGGCGTTCTTGAACGTCACGTTCCCGGCGAACGACAGGTAGTAGCCGCGGGCCGCGCACACCTTCGCCATCTCCGCGTCACCCGAGAAGCAGTGGAAGACCGTCCGCTCGGGCGCGCCCTCCTCCGCCAGGATGCGCAGCACGTCGTCGTGGGCGTCCCGGTCGTGGATGACCAGGGCCTTGCCGGTCGCCTTGGCCAGCGCGATGTGGCGGCGGAACGACTCTTGCTGCACGGCCACCCCCTCGGGGCCGGTGCGGAAGTAGTCCAGGCCCGTCTCCCCGACGGCCAGCACCTGCGGCAGGGCGGCCAGCTCGGTGATCCGCGCGAACGCGTCCTCCCACGCCTCCGTGCCCTCCTCCAGCGCCAGCCGCGGAGCCTCGTTGGGGTGCAGCGCCACCGCCGCCCACACCTGCGGATGCGCGGCGGCCACCTCCGCGGCCCAGACCGCGCGCTCCGCGGAACAGCCGATCTGCACCACCGTCGTCACGCCGACGGCGGCGGCCTTCTCCAACGCCTCCTCGACGGTGGTGCCCTGCATGTCGAGATGGGTGTGCGAGTCGGCCACCGCCACGCCGAGCGGCGCGGGAAGCGGAGGGGCCGGCTGGGCTGCCCGGTCGTCGTTGCGCATGCCCCGAATCCTAGGGCGGCGACCGGCGCGGTCCGCCTCAGTGGGGCGGCGCGGGCCGCTCCAGGCCCTGGGCCGAGCGCACCGCAGCCGCCTGCCCCGCCCGCACGATGCGCACCTTGTGCTCGTCGCAGTTGAGGCACGTCAACCGGGCCAGCGGCGACGGGACCCGCTGCCCTCCGCTGTAGTAGAGGATGAACGGCCGGTCGGCGGCGTCCACGTGGTGTTCGATGTCGTAGGTCTGCTCCCAGGCGTGCCCGCAGTGCAGACACGCGAAGGCGTAGGCCTCCTGGACCATGCGCAGAAAGCGGTGTTCCCGGGGGGCCCTGCTGTCTTCCGTCACGGCGGCTCCTCTCCACACCGGTGGACGCCGCGGCGGTCCGGTGGGCAGCGGGCCTTCCCCACTTCGGGGCAACGAAGCGGCCCCGCTCGTCATCCCGCCCTCAAGCCGGGTGACCAGCGGAAACCGTCGGGGGAGGCCGGCTGGGCCGCCGAACCCCTGCCACCTCCCACGGTAGTGCGCTACCCGCCGGTACGCCCGGCGCGGGGCGACGCACCCTGCTTCACCGCGACCACCGCGTCGAACACCTCACGCTTGGGCAGCCGCACGTCCTTGGCCACCGCGGCGATGGCCTCCTTGCGGGACTCGCCCGCCTCCTCGCGCACCGCCACCCGCCGGGCCAGCTCGGCCGCGTCCAGGTCCTGCGGACCGGGTTCCGGCGCGCCTTCGACCACCACGGTGATCTCCCCGCGCACCCCCTCGGCGGCCCACTCCACCAGCTCGCCCAGCGGCCCGCGCCGGACCTCCTCGTACGTCTTCGTCAGCTCCCGGCACACCGCAGCTCGGCGGTCCGCGCCGAACACCTCCGCCATCGCGGCCAGCGTCGCCGCCAGACGGTGCGGGGCCTCGAAGAAGACCAGCGTGCGGCGCTCCGCCGCCGACTCGCCCAGCCTGGCCAGCCGCTCGCCGGCCTTGCGCGGCAGGAACCCCTCGAAGCAGAAGCGGTCCACCGGCAGCCCGGACAGCGCCAGCGCGGTCAGCACCGCCGACGGGCCCGGCACCGCGGTCACCGCGATGCCGCGCTCCACGGCCGCCGCCACCAGCCGGTAACCCGGGTCCGACACCGAGGGCATGCCCGCGTCCGTCACCAGCAGCACCCGGGCGCCACCGGCCAGCGCGTCGGCCAACTCGGGTGTGCGCGCGGCTTCGTTGCCCTCGAAGTACGACACCACCCGGCCGCCCGGCTGCACCTCCAGCGCCTGCGTCAGCCGACGCAACCGCCTGGTGTCCTCGGCCGCGACGATGTCCGCGGCGGCCAGCTCCTTGGCGAGCCGCGGCGGTGCGTCGGCCAGGTCGCCGATCGGTGTCCCTGCGAGTACCAGCGTTCCCGTCACCCCGCCATCCTGTCACTCCCGGCCCCGCCGCCCCGCCCGCGCCGTCCGCCCCGCCGCCCCCGCCCACCTCTCCGCGACCTCCGGGGCCCGTCCCGCCG
>NZ_BAAHCA010000730.1:0-2510 GCF_054776295.1 Streptomyces sparsus | reverse complement strand
CCGCGCCGCGCGTCGGCCGCACTCCGGCCGCCGCACAAGGTGCGCGATGCGCGGGCCGTCCCGATGGAGGCAGAAGCCCTCATGACCCGTGCCACCGCGGTACGGGCGGTACTGGCGTTCGCCGTGCTGCTCGTGTCCGCGATCGTTGTCCTGACCACCTCGCCCCGCCTGGGGCTCGACCTGCAAGGCGGCACCCGGATCGTCCTGGAGGCCCGCGACTCGCCCACGGTCACCGCCGACCGGGAGACCACCGACCGGACGGTGGAGGTGCTGCGTCACCGCATCGACGCGCTGGGCGTCAGCGAGCCCGTCCTCACCCGTTCCGGCGACCGCCGGATCATCGTCGAACTGCCCGACGTGCAGGACCCCCGGGAGGCGGCAGAGGTGCTCGGCCGCACCGCCCAGCTCTCCTTCCACCCCGTACTCGGCCCTGCCGATCCCGGGGGCGAGGCCCCCGCGGACCCACCGGAAGCCGACCCGCCCAAGCCCGGCACCGAGCCCGAGCCCGGCACCAAGCCCGACTCCGAAAACAAGCCCGAGCCCGACTCCGCCACCGGGCCGTCCGAGCCGGAGGTGCTGCCGGACGAGAGCGGCAACCGGCTGCGCCTCGGCCCGTCCGCGCTGTCCGGCGCGGACGTCGAGGACGCCGCGCCGCAGATCGACCCGCAGCGCGGTACCGGCTGGTTCGTCACCGTGGACTTCCGCGGCGGCGGCAAGGGGTGGGCGGAACTCACCGGTGACGCCGCCTGCCACCCCCAGGGCGACGACCGGCGCCGCGTCGCGATCGTGCTGGACGGCGAGGTGATCTCCTCCCCCGCGGTGGACGGCGACGTCCGCTGCGAGGGGGGCATCACCGGGGGCAGCACGCAGATCACCGGATCGTTCGGCCAGGACGAGGCCCGGGACCTGGCGCTGCTCATCAAGGGCGGCGCACTGCCCGTCCCGGTGGAGACGGTCGAGCAGCGCACCGTCGGCCCGACGCTCGGCGCCGAGGCGGTCAGCGCGGGGGCGGGCGCCGCGATCATCGGCGTCACCCTCACCTCGCTGTTCGTGATCGCCGTCTACCGCTGGTTCGGTCTGCTCGCCGCGTTCGCGCTGGCCTGCTACGGACTGATCTCCTACGGGGCGCTGCTGGCGCTCGGCGTCACGCTCACCCTCCCGGGGCTGGCCGGATTCGTACTGGCCATCGGCATGGCGGTGGACGCCAACGTGCTCGTCTTCGAACGGGCCAGGGAGGAGTACACGGCCACGCCGCGACGCGGTCTGCGGGCGGCGCTCACCGCCGGTTTCCGCAACGCCTGGAGCGCCATCGCCGACTCCAACGTCACCACCCTGCTGGCGGCGGCGCTGCTGTTCCTGTTCGCCTCCGGACCGGTCCGCGGGTTCGGCGTCACCCTGGCCATCGGTGTCCTGGCGTCCATGGTGTCGGCCCTGGTCGTGGCCCGCTCACTGGCCGAACTCACCTCGGGCAGCACCTTCCTGACGAAACGGCCGAAGCTCAACGGCATCACGCTGCCCGGACGGTTCAGGTCGTGGATCACCCGCCGGAACCCCGACCTGCTGCGCCGGCCACGGCGGCTGCTGGCGCTCTCCGCCGTCCTGATGCTGCTCGCCGGCGCGGGACTGCTCACCCGGGGGCTGGAGTTGGGCGTCGAGTTCACCGGCGGACGCCTCACCGAGTACGGCACCAGCCGCGACGTGGACGCGGAGACGGCACGCCGGGCCGTCGCCGCGGCCGGTTTCCCGCAGGCGGAGGTGACCACCTCGGGTGACGGTGACCTCTCGGTGCGGGCGGCCGGGCTGACCGGTGACGACGAGCACCGCATCCGGGAGGCGCTGGCCGGGCCGGGCGGGACCGTCACCAAGCTCAGCGACGAGCTGATCGGCCCCAGCCTCGGGGACGAACTGCGGCGCAACGCCCTGATCGCGCTGGGCGTCGCGCTGGCAGCCCAGCTCGTCTACCTGGCGGTGCGGTTCCGCTGGACGTTCGCCGCCGGCGCGGTGGCCGCGATGACTCACGACGTGATCCTGCTGCTGGGGGTCTTCGCGTGGCTGGGCAAACCGGTCGACGGGGTGTTCCTGGCCGCGTTGCTCACCGTCATCGGCTACTCGGTCAACGACTCGGTGGTGGTGTTCGACCGGGTGCGCGAACTGTGGGGCAAGGCCCGGGGCACGCCGTACGCCCGGGTCGCCAACACCGCCGTGCTGCAGACCGTGCCACGCACCGTGAACACCGGCATCGGCGCGGTCTTCATCCTCGCGGCGCTGTTCGTGCTCGGCGGTGACTCGCTGGCCGACTTCGCCCTGGCCCTGCTCGTCGGTCTGACGGTCGGCACCTGGTCGTCGGTGTTCACGGCGGTGCCGCTCACCGTGGAGTTGGAGCGCCGGCGCGGCTCACCGCCGCCGCGTCCCACCGACTCCCGTCGCGGGCAGCGCGGTGGCCGCCGCGGGGTGCCGAGCCATCTGGAGACCGGCGCCCAGGTCTGAGCCCCGCGCCCTGGGTGGGGGGG
>NZ_BAAHCA010000729.1:0-2512 GCF_054776295.1 Streptomyces sparsus | reverse complement strand
CGGCCGCGCTTGTCCGTGCTGTGGCCGCGCTGGGCCCGCTGTGGTGCCGGACGTGCCGTCGTGCCCGGTCGTGCCGGTCGCGGTCAGGCCGTGCCGGTCGCGTCAGGCCGCGATGATGTAGATGCCGTAGGCCACGGCGACCGCGCAGAGCCCGAAGCTGAGGTACGCGCCGGTCCGGCCGAGCACGGTCGGCGAACCGTCCGCGCCGCGGGCGGACGAGCCGACGATGCCGAGCGTGAAGACGCCCACCAGGGCGAGCGTCGCCACCAGGCTCACGCCGAAGACCTGGCCGAGTGCGACCCAGTCGATGTTCATCGTTTCCGGTTCCTTCCGGTTACGGGGCGGTCGTGGCCGCCGGGCGGGCGGTCTCCGACGGGTCCTCGGGCGTACCCGCCCCGGTCTCCCGCGCGTCGGCGGACTGGGACGGCACGACGGCCGGCGGGGCGACCGCCTCGACGGCGGCCTCGACCACTCCGGCCTGCTCGCCGCCGGGCTCCGTCTCGTTGACGTTGGTGTGGTCGACGACCTCGCGGCGGGAGGCGATCCAGATGGCCGCACAGGCTGCCACGGCGAGCACACCGACCGCGGTGACGCCCCAGTCGCCCAGCTCCGCGAGGAGCGTGGCGAGGGCCGCGACCAGGCCCGCGGCCGGCAGCGTCAGCCCCCAGGCGGCGAACATCCGGTTGGCGGTGCTCCAGCGGACCACGCCGCCCTTGCGGCCCAGTCCCGAACCCATCACCGAGCCGGAGCACACCTGCGTCGTGGAGAGCGCGAAGCCCAGGTGCGAGGAGGCCAGGATGGTGACGGCCGAACTGGTCTGCGCGGCGAAGCCCTGCGGCGGCTGGATGTCGGTCAGTCCGCGTCCCATCGTGCGGATGATCCGCCAGCCGCCCAGGTAGGTGCCGAGCGCGATGGCGATGCCGGCGGAGGCGATGACCCACATCGGCGGGTCGGCGTTGGCGCCGAGCGCGCCGCCCGAGATCAGCGCCAGGGTCATCACGCCCATGGTCTTCTGCGCGTCGTTGGTGCCGTGCGCCAGCGAGACGAGCGCGGCGGACGTGATCTGTCCCGCCCGGTAGCCCTTCGCGCTGCGCTCGTGGTCGGCCTTGCGGGCGGCCCGGTAGGTGAGGCGGGTGGCGAGCATCGCGGCCACACCGGCGACGACCGGAGCGATGAACGCGGGGATCAGCACCTTGGTGAGAACGGCGTCCATGTGGATCGCGCCGACGCCCACCGAGGCGATGGTGGCGCCCATCAGGCCGCCGAACAGGGCCATCGAGGAACTGGAGGGCAGGCCCGCCAGCCAGGTCAGCAGATTCCACAGGATGGCTCCGACCAGACCCGCGAAGATCACTTCGGGCCGGATGCCGGCGGTCTCGTCGATGATCCCCTTGGAGATGGTCGAGGCCACCTCCACCGACAGGAACGCTCCGACCAGGTTCAGCACCGCGGACATGGCCACCGCCGCCTTGGGCTTCATCGCCCCGGTGGAGATGGTGGTGGCCATGGCGTTGGCCGTGTCGTGGAACCCGTTCGTGAAGTCGAACACCAAGGCCGTGACGATCACGATCCCGATGAGAAGCGTGATGTGTTCCATTCACCCGGCAATCAGTTTCGGCAGCAAGAGGCTCCGCGAACGTAAGGACAGTGAGTGAACGGAAAGTGAACTGGGGCGGGCTTTGCGGTGTCTCTCCGCGAGGCTGTGCGTGACGGCAGGTGACGCACCGCCGTCACCGCCGGTCAGAGGCCTGCGAGCCGCGTTCCCGCCGGTGCGGGGGAGACCCCCGTCACCCCGGCGGATTAGAGTGCCCGGCCAGGAGGTGGGGCGCGTGCGGGAGGACTGGCGACAGGCCTGGTCACAACTGGTGCTGACGGCCCGGCGGACCGTGGCGGACGGCCTGGTGGTGGGAACGTCGGGCAACGTCTCGGTACGGGTCGCGGAGGACGCCGTACTGGTCACGCCGTCCGGGGTGCCCTACGCCGATCTCGGCCCCGAGGAGCTGTGCGCGGTCGGACTCGACGGCCGGCAGCTCGCCGGAGAGCTCACCCCGACGAGTGAACTGCCGCTGCACCTCGCCGTGTACCGGCACACCCCGGCGGGAGCCATCGTGCACACCCACGCCGTGCACGCCACCGCGGTGTCCACTCTGGTCGAGGAGGTGCCGGCCGTCCACTACATCGCCGGCGCCCTCGGCGGGCCGGTACGGGTGGCCCCCTACGCGCCGTACGGCAGCGACGAACTCGCCGCGCACGCCCTCACCGCGCTGACCGACCGCACCGGCTGCCTGCTGCGCAACCACGGCACGCTCACCCACGGCGCCGACCTCGCGCAGGCCCTGGACCGGACCGCGCAACTGGAGTGGCTGTGCCGGGTGTGGCTGGCCGCCTCCTCCGTTCCCGGCCGGACCCCCGCGCTGCTGCCGCCCGGCGAACTGGAGCGCACCGCGGTACGTATGCGCGACTACGGCCGCCGACGCCCCACCTGACCGCGCGGACGCAGCACGCGGTGCCG
>NZ_BAAHCA010000728.1:0-2513 GCF_054776295.1 Streptomyces sparsus | reverse complement strand
AGGCGCGCGGGCGGCGCCGGGTGGTGACGCAGGCGTGCCCCACGGCCGGCGACGGGCCGGCGACCGGTCGCGGACAGGGGGACGGTGCCGGTCGGTGGGTCAGTGGTGGCGGTGGATTCCCGCTGCCGCAGCGGTGCCGTCTTCCATCCGGCCCAGCACGGCGACGTCGATCGCGGTGCCGAGGAACACCCGGACGGCACGGAGCGTGCTGCCCAGCAGATGACGGGGGTGGGCTTCGGCGGGGCCGATGGCTGTCGCGCCCCGGCTCCGACCGCCCACAGGGGGAGTGAACGATGCGGTGGTCATACATCCAGCATGCGATTCGCCCCTTCCCGACACATCGGTCCAACGGCCTATTCGTGCCACCGGGGCCGTAAGCCCACGGGGTGACCGGGACCCCTACGGGTCGGGCGAAAACGAGTCGCCGCTCCCCGGCTCCGCCGGTACACTCCCCCGTCTGCCGCCTCCCGGACCGGGGAGGCCCCCGACCGGACGGCAATCGGTCGGCACCTGCCCTTCCTCGCATCCCGTACCCGCCGGAGGCCGTGCCGTGCCCGCCCCTGCCCACCACCAGGCCCCACCGACCGACACCGCCCGGAACCCTGACGGGAGCCCCGACGCGGCCCCGCCCGTCCGGTCCGCCCCGCCCGCCGCTGTCGCCGACCCCGCCGACGTCTCCCCGCCCGCCGCGTCCGGTGCCGGTGAGGGGAGCGGCCGTGACCCGCTGGAACGGGAGCGGGCCCATCTCGCCGCCTCCCGTGCCGCGCTGCGGACCATGCGGGCGGACGCCGAGGCGCTGGACATCAAGGACGTCACCGCCAACTGGGTGAACGCCGAGATCCTCCAGGCCGAGATCGACAAGCGCATCACCTCCCTCGCCGACCTGGCCCACACCCCGCTGTTCTTCGGCCGCCTCGACTACACCCCCGACGCCGGCCCCGCAGCCGCCCCCGGCGGCGCGTCGGAGGGGGACCACACCGACGGCACGCGGTTCTACATCGGCCGCCGGCACGTCCACGACGCCGACGGCGACCCGATGGTCATCGACTGGCGGGCGCCGGTGTCGCAGCCCTTCTACCGGGCGTCCCGCCGCGAGCCGCACGGCGTCGAACTGCGCCGCCGGTTCGGCTACACGGCCGGAGAACTGACCGCCTACGAGGACGAGCACCTCAGCGACCCGGACGAGCACGACCGCAGCAGTGCGCTGCTCCAGCGGGAGATCGAGCGCCCCCGCGTCGGACCGATGCGGGACATCGTCGCCACCATCCAGCCCGAACAGGACAAGATCGTGCGCGCCGGAGTGGACGGCTCGGTCTGCGTGCAGGGCGCCCCCGGCACCGGCAAGACCGCCGTCGGCCTGCACCGGGTGGCGTACCTGCTGTACGCGCACCGGGAGCGGCTGGCCCGCACCGGCACCCTCGTCATCGGCCCCAACCGGTCGTTCCTGCACTACATCGAACAGGTACTGCCCGCGCTGGGGGAGATGGCGGTGCGGCAGTCCACCGTCGCCGACCTGGTCGCCCACGTCCCCGTCACCGGCACCGATGACGCGGCCGCCGCCCGCATCAAGGGCGACGCGCGGATGGCGCAGGTCCTGCACCGGGCCGTGCGCTCCGGCGTCCGGGCGCCGACCGAGCCCTGCGTGGTCGTGCGCGGCTCCCGACGCTGGCGGGTACCCGTCGACGAACTCCGCGCGATCGTCGACGAACTGCTCGGTCGCGACATGCGCTACGGCGCGGCCCGCGAGGCCCTGCCGCGCCGCATCGCGCACACCGTGCTCGTCCGCATGGAACAGGCGGGTGAGGCCCCCGACGACCGGGTCCAGGACGCCGTCGCCCGCAACGCCGCCGTCAAGGCCGTGGTCAAGGCGGTGTGGCCGCTCGTCGACCCGGCGAAGCTGGTGCTGCGCCTGCTCGGCGACGCCGACTTCCTCGCCGAGCAGGCCGACGGCATCCTCACCCCCGAGGAGCAGCAGACGATCCGGTGGACGAAGCCCGCACGCGGCGTGAAGTCGGCACGCTGGTCGGCGGCCGACGCGGTGCTCGTCGACGAGGCCGCCGACCTCGTCTCCCGGACCGGCTCGCTCGGCCACGTCGTCCTGGACGAGGCGCAGGACCTCTCACCCATGCAGTACCGGGCGGTCGGCCGCCGGTGCAGCACGGGTTCCGTCACGGTCCTCGGCGACCTCGCGCAGGGCACCACCCCGTGGGCCACCACGGGCTGGGCCGAGGCGCTGGGGCACCTCGGCAAGCCGGACGCCGTCGTCGAGGAACTCACCCGCGGTTTCCGCGTCCCCCGCCAGGTCATCGACTACGCCTCCCGGCTGCTCCCGGCGATCGCCCCCGACCTGGCACCGGCCACGTCCGTGCGCGAGTCCCCCGGCGACTTCGCCGTGCGGGCCGTCGGAGCCGACCGGCTCGACGCCGCCGTGCTCGACGCCTGCCGGGAGGCGCTCGGCAAGGAGGGCTCGGTCGGCCTGATCGCCGCCGACGCCCGTGTCCCGCAGCTCGCCG
>NZ_BAAHCA010000727.1:0-2514 GCF_054776295.1 Streptomyces sparsus | reverse complement strand
AGTCCGAACTGCTGAGCGCCCTCCTCACCGAACTCAACGCCCGCAGCCGCCGCACCCGGTGAGGACCCCCGGCACGGCGGCGGGTCGGTCACGCAGGCGGCCGGGCGTCGCTCCCGCGAGAGCCGTCACCGCTCGCGGCGCAGGTCCCGCCACACCGCCTTGGCGGCGTTGTGGCCGGACATGCCGTGCACTCCCGGCCCCGGCCACGTGGCCGAGGAGCAGAGGTAGACGGCCGGGTGGCGGGTCGCGTAGGGGACCTTGGCCAGGTGGGGCCGCAGCAACGTCTGGAGTCCGCTGTACGCGCCGCAAGCGATGTCGCCGCCGACGTAGTTGGCGTTGCGGGCGGCGATCTCGGGCGGGCCGGCGGCGGCCCGCCCGAGCACCAGGTCGCGGAAGCCCGGTGCGAACCGTTCGAGTTGGCGCTCCACGGCGTCGGTGAGGTCGCCCTCCCAGCCGTTGGGCACGTGCCCGTACACCCAGAAGGTGTGCTTGCCCGCCGGGGCGCGGCCGGGGTCGACGACGGTCGGCTGGGAGGTGATGAGGAACGGCGTCTCGGGTGCGCGCCCGCCGACGGCGCAGCGCAGTGCGGTGTCGATCTCGTCGGCGGTGGCGCCCAGGTGGACGGTCCCGGCGCGACGGGCGTCCTTCGCCGCCCACGGGACCGGGCCGTCGAGCGCGTAGTCGACCTTGAACGCGGCGGCGCCGTAGCGGAACCCGCGGTACGAGCGGCCCAGACCTGCGATCCGGGCCAGCGCGGTGGGTGAGGCGTCGAAGAGGTAGGCCCGGGCCGGCGGGAGTTCGTCCAGCCGGCGCACCTCGACACCGGTGTGGATGACGCCGCCGAGCTCGCGCAGCAGATCGGCCAGTGCGTCGGAGACGGCCTGCGAGCCGCCGCGTGCCACCGGCCAGCCACGCTCGTGGGCGGCCAGCGCGAAGACCAGGGCGATGGCGGCGGTGGAGTTGGTGCTGGCCGGGGAGATGACGTGGGCGGCCAGTCCGGCCATCAGGGCGCGTGCCCGCTCGTCGCGGAAGCGCCGGTTCAGCCAGCTGACGGGCTGCACGCCGAGAGCGCCGAACCGGGCCAGTGTCAGCGGGTCCTTGGGCAGCCCGTCCCAGGGGACCTTGAGGAAGTCGGCGGCCAGGGTGGACCAGCGGCCGACGAAGGGGGCCAGCAGACGCCGGTAGGTGCCCGCGTCACGTGGGCCGAGCGACATCGCCGTCTCCCCCACCGAGCGGGCGAGCGTCACCGCGGAGCCGTCCGGGAAGGGGTGTGCGAGCGGCAGTTCCGCGTGCAGCCAGTCGAGGCCGTGCCGCTCCAGCGGCAGCGCGTCGAAGGCGGGCGAGCCGGCGCCCATCGGGTGCACGGCCGAGCAGGGGTCGTGCCGGAAGCCCGGCAGGGTCAGCTCCTCGGTGCGGGCCCCGCCGCCGACGGTACCGAGCGCCTCGAACACCTCGACGGAGAAGCCGCGGCGGGCCAGTTCCACGGCCGCGGTCAGCCCGTTCGGGCCGGCTCCCACCACGACCGCGTCATGCATCGATGGCACCTGGGCACACTCCTCACCGGTGAGGATCAGCTGGCAGCGCCTGCCAGCAAGGAGAGGATACGCCGCGCGGTCGCCTCGTCCCGGGCCGCGGTGAAGGGCAGGGCGTTGCCGCCGGTGACGCGGAACGGTTCCCCGGCGACGGTGGCCTGGGTACCGCCCGCCTCGGTGACGAGCAGCAGACCCGCGGCGTGGTCCCATGCCTTCTCCCACGAGAAGACCGTCGCGTCGGCCTCTCCCCTGGCGACCGCCAGGTAGCCGAGCCCCGCCGAGCCGCAGGGCCGGGAGAGCACCGCGCCCGACCGCAGGGCGATCAGCGTCTGCTTCTCCTGCTCAGTGGTGAAGTCCGGGTGGGAGCTGAGCACTTGGAGGGTGCCGCCGGGCTCGGGCGAGCCGGCGGTGATCGGCTCGCCGTTCAGCAGCGCGCCACGGCCCGGCCTGGCCGTCGCCATCTGGTCGCGGGCCGGGGCGAACGTCCAGGACGCGAGCAGCTCGCCGTGCCGGGCGAGCGCCACCAGTGTGCAGAAGCCCTCGTCGCCGCGGACGAACTGGCGGGTGCCGTCGACCGGGTCGACGATCCAGACCGGCGCGTCGCCGCGCAGCGCCTCGTACCCACCCGGATCGGCGTGCACGGCCTCCTCGCCGACCACCACGGACCCCGGCATCAGCGCGGTGAGGGCGGCGGTGAGGTGGTCCTCGGCCCGGCGGTCGGCGATGGTCACCAGGTCGTGCGGGCCGGTCTTCTGGTCGATCTCGTGGTCGGCGAGCTGCCGCCAGCGGGGCATGATCTCCTCCGCGGCGGCCTTGCGGAGGGCGTCTGCGACGTGGGCGGAAAGCTCGTCATCGATCATGTGTCCATGGAAGCACGCCGGGCGGGTCGCCCGAGCCGCGGCCGTCAGCGGCCCGCGGCGTAGCCCTGCATGCCGCGCGGGTTGGCGGCCGCGCTGAGCAGCCCGGTCTCCGGATCCCGGGC
>NZ_BAAHCA010000726.1:0-2516 GCF_054776295.1 Streptomyces sparsus | reverse complement strand
CAGGGGGGCGGGCGTGGGTTCGGGGGCGGGCTCAGGCGTCGGGGCGGAGGTCGGCCGTGGGGTCGGCTCGGTCGTCGGGGCGGGGGTCGGTTCGGTGGCGGGCGCCGGGATCTTGGGGCCGGCCTCGTCCGTCGGCCCGGGGGCCTGCGGAGCCACCGATTCCGCCGAAGTCTCCGGCTCTGCCGCGCGCTGACGTCCGAACACGTTCCGCAGGAGGCTTCTTATGCCCATGGGACAGGCCTTTCATGAGGTGGTGCGGTGGCGGAGACGCCAGACTAGAGGGCCGGAGCCGACATCGTGCCGGTGGGCACGCGTCCTGGCTTTCATGCCGCGTTCACCACCCGGTCGCCGGTGCGTCGGGCTGAGCCCATAACTTCACGCGGCGTAAGGCTCCGACGGAGGGGACTCCATGCCCAAGCAACTGCCGCTGCTCGCCTCGCACCCTGGCGGCCGGTCCGCGATGACGTGCCACTACCGCTGCGGTGACGCCTGCTTCCAGGAAGTGCCCAACCGCAGCGACAACGCCTACTTCGGTGACGTCGTCGCCGGCGCACTCTCCCGGAGGTCCATGCTGCGCGCGGGCGCGGTGGCCACGGTGGCCGCCGCGGCCGGCGGTGCGCTGCTGGCCCCCGCCCCGGAGGCCGTCGCCCAGCCGCACGCCGCCGGCAAACCGGGCAGACCCGGCGGAAAACCCGGTGGCCGAGGTGCCAGGGGTCTGCGCTTCGACCCGGTACCGCCCAACACCGATGACGCCGTCACCGTGCCCGCCGGCTACCGCCAGAACGTGGTCATCCGCTGGGGCGACCCGATCCTGCGCGGCGCGCCCGCCTTCGACCCCGACCGCCAGACGGCCAAGGCGCAGGCCGGGCAGTTCGGCTACAACTGCGACTACCTGTCGCTGCTGCCGCTGCGCGGCGAGCGCGGTCGCCAGGTCCTCTTCGCCAACCACGAGTACACCAGCGAGAAGCTGATGTTCGCCGGCTACGACAGCGCCGCCCCCACCCAGGAGCAGGTCGCCATCTCGCAGGCCGCGCACGGGCTGTCGGTCGTCGTGGTCGAGGAGAACCGCTGGTCCGGCAAGCTGACCCCGGTGACCCGCCACCACCTCAACCGCCGCTTCCACACCGGCACCGAGTTCCGCCTCACCGGCCCGGCGGCGGGCGGCGCGCTGCTGCGCACCAAGGCCGACCGGTCCGGCACGCGGGTGCTGGGCACGCTCAACAACTGCGCGGGCGGCACGACCCCGTGGGGCACCGTGCTGACGGGCGAGGAGAACTTCAACCAGTACTTCGCCAACGCCGCGTCCGTCACCGACCCGGACGCCAAGCAGCGCCTCGCCCGCTACGGCATGACCGGCGGCGCCACCTCCCGCAAGTGGGAGCGGTACGACGAGCGGTTCGACCTCACCAAGGAGCCCAACGAGCCGAACCGTTTCGGCTGGGTGGTCGAGGTGGACCCCTACGACCCGGACTCCACGCCCTGCAAGCGCACCGCGCTGGGCCGCTTCAAGCACGAGGGCGCCGAGCCCACGCTGACCGCCGACGGCCGCCCGGTCGTCTACATGGGCGACGACGAGCGCTTCGACTACTTCTACAAGTTCGTCTCCGCCAAGCAGATGCGCAAGGGCAACAGCCGGTCCGCCCGGCAGCACAACCTGACGCTGCTGGACGAGGGCACGCTCTACGTCGCCAAGCTGAGCGGTGACAGCCCCGCCGAGGACATCGACGGCACCGGCAAGCTGCCCTCGGACGGCGAGTTCGACGGCAGCGGCCAGTGGCTGAAGCTCGCCTCCGGTAACACCTCCTTCGTGCCCGGAATGACCGCCGAGGAGGTGTACGTCCACACCCGGCTCGCCGCCGACAAGCTGGGCGCGACGAAGATGGACCGTCCCGAGGACATCCAGCCCAGCCCGCGCACCGGCCGCGTCTACCTGGCCCTGACCAACAACAGCGCGCGCGGCGTCGGCGGCAACGCCCCCGCCGACGAGGCCAACCCGCGCAACGCCAACAAGCACGGCCAGATCCTGGAGCTGGCCGAGAACTGGGACGACCCCAGCTCCGACGGCTTCTCGTGGCGGCTGTTCCTGGTCTGCGGTGACCCCGAGGACCCCGCCACCTACTTCGGCGGGTTCCCCAAGGACCAGGTCAGCCCGATCTCCTGCCCGGACAACGTCACCTTCGACGTCTACGGCAACCTGTGGATCTCCACCGACGGCAACGCGCTGGGCAGCCACGACGGCCTGTTCGGCGTCGCCACCTCGGGCGAGCGCCGCGGTGAGCTGAAGCAGTTCCTGACCGTGCCGGCCGGCGCGGAGACCTGCGGGCCGATCGTCCAGGAGAAGCGCGTCCTCGTCGCGGTGCAGCACCCGGGCGAGGTGGACGGCGCGTCGGCGGAGCGCCCCGGCTCCCGGTGGCCCGACGGGCCCGGCCGGATCAACCGCCCCTCGGTGGTCAACGTGTGGCGGGCCGACCGCCGCGACATCGGCAGCTGACCCCGCCCCGGCCCTGCCCGGCCGA
>NZ_BAAHCA010000725.1:0-2517 GCF_054776295.1 Streptomyces sparsus | reverse complement strand
CGCCGACCGCCTCGGCTGGGCCGCGGCCGAGACCGACTGGCGCGACCTCGTCGCCCGGGACGACGTGCAGGTGGTGGACATCTGCACACCGGGCGACAGCCACGCGGAGATCGCGCTCGCCGCGCTCGCCGCGGGCAAGCACGTGCTCTGCGAGAAGCCGCTCGCCAACTCCGTCGAGGAGGCGGAGGCCATGGCGGAGGCGGCTTCGGCCGCCTCCGCGCGCGGCCAGCTCGCCATGGTGGGCTTCAACTACCGGCGGACGCCGGCCCTCGCCCTGGCCCGGCGCATGGTCGCCGAGGGCCGGATAGGCGCCCTGCGGCACGTCCGGGCCAGCTACCTCCAGGACTGGACGGTCGACCCGCTCTTCCCGCTGACCTGGCGCATGCGACGCGAACACGCGGGCTCGGGCGCGCTGGGGGACCTGGGCGCGCACATCGTCGATCTCGCGCAGCACCTGGCGGGGGAGCTGCTGACGGGCGTCTCCGGACAGCTGGAGACGTTCGTGCGGCAGCGCCCGCTGCCGGGCGACTCCGAGCGGTCCGGTGAGGTGACCGTGGACGACGCGGCGCTCTTCCACGGCCGGTTCGGCTCCGGGGCGCTGGCGTCGTTCGAGGTGAGCCGGGTCGCGGCCGGCCGGAAGAACGCCCTGCGGATGGAACTCAACGGCGAGCACGGCTCGTTGTCGTTCGACCTGGAGCGGCTCAACGAGCTGGAGTACCACGACCACACCCTGCCCGCCGAGCACGCAGGCTTCCGCCGCATCCTCGTCACCGAGCAGAGCCATCCCTATCTGGAGGCATGGTGGCCGCCCGGTCACGGGCTCGGGTACGAGCACACCTTCGTGCACCAGGCCAGGGACCTCGTGCACGCCGTCGCCGGCGCCACCGAGCCCCGGCCCTCCTTCGCCGACGGCCTCCAGGTGCAGCGGGTGCTGGCGGCGGTGGAGGAGAGCGCGGCGAAGAACTCCGTCCTCACGCCCGTGTCCGCCTAGCCGACCCGCGTCGGCACGCACCCGAAGGAGCCAGTCATGCCGAGGTCATTCACGCTCTTCACCGGCCAGTGGGCGGACCTGCCGCTGGAGGAGGTCTGCCGGATCGCCCGGGACGCCGGCTATGACGGCCTCGAACTGGCCTGTTGGGGAGACCACTTCGAGGTCGAGCGGGCTCTGACCGAGCCCGGGTACCTGGACGGGCGGCGCCGACTGCTCGACAGGTACGGCCTGTCCTGCTGGGCGATCTCCAACCACCTGGTGGGCCAGGCCGTCTGCGACGCCATCATCGACGAGCGGCACCGGGCCATCCTGCCGTCCAGGATCTGGGACGACGGCGACCCCGAGGGCGTGCGGCGGCGTGCGGCCGCGGAGATGGCCGACACCGCACGGGCGGCGGCGGCGTTCGGCGTCGACACGGTCGTCGGCTTCACCGGATCGGCCATCTGGCACCTGGTGGCGATGTTCCCGCCGGTGCCCGAAGCCATGGTCGAACGCGGCTACACCGACTTCGCCGAACGGTGGAACCCGGTGCTCGACGTGTTCGACGCGGAGGGCGTGAAGTTCGCCCACGAGGTGCATCCGGGGGAGATCGCCTACGACTACTGGACGACCCGGCGGGCCCTGGAGGCGGTCGACCACCGGCCGGCCTTCGGCCTCAACTTCGACCCCAGCCACTTCGTGTGGCAGGACCTGGACCCGGCCGGGTTCCTGTACGACTTCCGCGACCGCATCTACCACGTCGACTGCAAGGAGGCACGCAAACGGCTGGACGGCCGCAACGGCAGGCTCGGCTCCCATCTGCCGTGGGGCGACCCGCGCCGCGGCTGGGACTTCGTCTCGGCCGGACACGGTGACGTGGCGTGGGAGGACGTCTTCCGCATGCTCGGCGCCATCGGGTACCGCGGCCCGATCTCGGTGGAGTGGGAGGACGCCGGCATGGACCGGCTGACCGGCGCGCCCGAGGCCCTGGCCCGGCTCAAGGCGTTCGACTACGAACCGCCCACGGCCTCCTTCGACGCGGCCTTCGGCAGCGGCCAGGACTGAGCGGCCCGCAGGCCGTGCCCAGCCTCGCGACCAGGGCCGGGGCGTCGCGGACGGCGCTCCCCGCGCCGATCACGCCCGGTGGGCCGCAACTGCCCACCGGGCGGATCCGGCCTGCCCGGTGGGCTTTGTCCGCGCAGAGGATGAAGCACCCGCGGACCTTGTCAAAGGTCTTTCCGGAGCGGACGAAGCCGGTTACGGTCCTGAGAGGACCCGAACCCCTTTTCCCAGCGCACCACTTGACCCACCGCCCGGAGCCGGCCCCCGTTGCCTGACCCGGCTTCCGACCTACGACGGCGCGACGGCGCGCGCCTGTGTGACCCGCAACCTCACCGGAGGACACGCGTGCACAGGACCACACCCCCCACCCGCACCACGCTCGCGTCCTCCGCGGGCGCCCTGCCGCCCGGCGCACTCGGCGCCGTCGCACCCACCACCGCAGCCGCGCACGCGTCGGCCGCCGATTCCCCACAGGCCCGCCCCGC
>NZ_BAAHCA010000724.1:0-2521 GCF_054776295.1 Streptomyces sparsus | reverse complement strand
CGCGCGCCTCGGGGGCGGGCTGCGGCCGGCTGCCGCGGCTGACCAGGGGGAAGCCGTCGCGGGCCGCGCCGACCAGGCCGAGCAGGACCAGCAGGACGCCCGAGGCGATGAGGAACGGGCGCAGCCCTTCCTTGACGTACCGCAGGTACAGGTCGCTGAAGAGGGCGACGTGCAGCATGGCCGCACCGCTGAGCAGTACCAGCGGCGTCTGGACGTTCCGTCTCACAGCAGCCACCAGCCGACGAGGGAGGCGACGGCGACGGCGAGCACGCCGGTGACCGCCGAGAACCGCAGGGCGAAACCGCGGCCGAACGTACCGGCCTGGAGGGCGATCAGCTTCACGTCCACCATCGGCCCGACCACCATGAACACCAGGCGCGAGGTGGGGGAGAAGCCGGTCAGTGAGGCCGCGACGAACGCGTCGGCCTCCGAGCAGACCGCGAGCACCACGGCCAACGCGGCCAGGAACAGCACGGACAGCCAGGGTGACTCCGCGAAGACGTCGAGCACCGCGCGGGGCACCAGCACGTTGAAGGTCGCGGCGGCCATCGCGCCGAGCACCAGAAACCCTCCGGCGTGCAGGAAGTCGTGCTGGAACGACCTCCGGAACTCCTCCCGGCGGCTGTGCCCCGGCTGGTGGCCCCGCTCCCGACCCGGTAGCCGCAGCCACTTCTCCTGCCCCCACCGCAGCCACAGCCAGCCCATCAGGGCGGAGACGGCCAAGGAGGCCAGCAGCCGGGCGACGACCATCTCCGGGCTGCCGGGGAACGCCACCGCCGTCGAGACGAGCACGATCGGGTTGACGGCCGGTGCCGACAGCAGGAAGGCGAAGGCCGCCGCGGGCGTCACCCCGCGGCGGATCAGGCTTCCCGCGACCGGCACGGAGGCGCACTCGCACCCCGGCAGCAGCACCCCGGCGGCGCTCGCCACCGGCACCGCGAGAGCCGGTCGCCGCGGCAGCGCCCGCCGGAAGGCCTCGGCGGGCACGAACGCGTTGACCGCGCCTGACACCAGTGTGCCCAGCAGGAGGAACGGGACCGCCTGGACGGTGATGGCCACCGCGATGGTCTGCCAGGCCAGGAAGCCCGGATGGCCGAGCCAGGACACGGCGTCGGACAGCAGTGCCAGGGACAGCAGCAGGGCCAGGGACAGGGCCCCGGCGGTGGCGACCGGCAGGGGCAGGCCGGCCCGTTCGGGCCCGCCCACCCTGTCCGGAGGCCGGACCTGCCGCGGCTCCTCGGTGCTCGTCACCCGCACGATGATACGGAAATGGGAACCGTTGCCATCACGGCGTCCGCCGTTGCGCCGGGCGCACGCAGTCGCGCAGCACGCAGGTCAGCCAGCGCACCGTGCTCAGGTTGCAACTCCCCAGGTCCACCAGGGGTTTCGGGTCGTCGCAGGCGCAGGAGACCGGGTCGACACGGAGAGAGGGGAGGATGATGCCGACGGCGCGGAGGGAGGAGCGCAGCTCCTCCATGGCCTGGTCCGCTTCCTGGATGCGCAGTACTGCTGCCCGGTGTTGCTCTGTGGACATGGCTGACCTTTCGTAGCTTTCTGGTACCCCTCCTCAAAGTTTCCCTGTGTGATGCTCCGATCACCAGGGGTAGTGGGTCGGAATCGGCGACGAGCGGGAGCGCGCGCCGGGTGGTGGCCGGTGTCACCGAACCCCGGTTTCACCGAACCCCGGTTTCACCGAACCCCGGTTTCAGCGGACCTTCGTGTACGTGAGGGGTTCACCGCCGCTGCCGACGAGTTCCCGCACCAGGGACCTGTCGTTCGGCATGGTCAGCCGCGACCACTGGCCCGGGGAGCAGTCGGCGGGGGAGCCCGCGGTGACCGAGGACGGGCCGAGTTCCAGGGGCGGGCCGGCCGTTCGCAGCGTGGCGGCCCACCGGCAGTCGTGGCCGGGGCCGCGACCGGCCAGCGTCATGACCTGCTCGCCGGCCCTGCCCTCGGTGATCGTCAGCACGCGGGTGCTGGTGCCGCCGGTGGACTCGAAACTGGCCCGCCAGGTGCCCAGGTACTGCTCCGGAACGGCGTTGTCCGCCGCCGACTCCTGGCCCGGGTCGTCAGGCGATGGATCGCCCGAGGCGGTCGGCGGTGTGGAGTCCGGGGACGGGGACGGGTCGGTGGCGGAGGTGTCGGGGTCCGCTCCTCCGGGACGCGCGCCGTCGGGTCCGGCGGCCGCGCCCTTGTCGCCGCCGATGGTGACCGCCGCGTAGACCCCCACGCCGGCCAGCGCCGCCACGGTCAGGGCCGCTGCCGCCAGCGGTACCGTCCAGTGCCGCCGAGGAGGCGCCGGAGCGTGCGGTGGCCCGGCTCCGTAGCCGGGCGGAGTGCCGTGGGACATGCCCTGGGGCCCGGTCGGACCGTACGGGCCGCCGTTGCCGTACGGCGAGACGGCTCCGTACGGCGAGGTGCTGCCGTACGGGCTCGTCGGGCCCTGGGGGGCGGTGGCACCGAAGCCGTACCCGGGGGGGGGGGACTGCGCCGGGTACGCGCCCGGGCCGCTCGGCGGCGG
>NZ_BAAHCA010000723.1:0-2522 GCF_054776295.1 Streptomyces sparsus | reverse complement strand
CGCAGCCGTCCAGCCAGCGGGTGTCGCCGCCCTCCAGCGGGGCGTTGGCGAAGGCTGCGGCGACGAGCTGGCTGCCCTCGTCCTGGACGCCGGCCCGTCCGTCCCGGACGGCCTCCACCGCGCCGGGTTCGCCGCCCTCGGCGAGCCGGACCGCGTAGGGGGACCAGCGGCCGGGCAGCGCGTCACCGGTCAGCAGTTCCTCGGTGGTGGACCGGCCCGGGCGGGCGACGAGCGTCACGGCGGGACGCTCGTTGTCGGCCTCCAGCAGCGCCTCGATACCGGACCGCCCGCCGCCGAGTGAGTCCCAGAGCGCGGAGACGATCCAGCGGGGGTGGGAGTGGACGACCGCGAGGTGCTCCTCGGGGTCGTCCTCGTAGGGCGGCGCGACGACGTCCAGCCAGCCGTCCAGGTCGTGGGCGGTGATGCGGCGCAGCACGGCGTTGACGAACCTGGCGCGGCCGTCGCCGAGCACACAGCGGGCCAGCTCCACACTGGCGCTGACCGCGGCGTGCGCCGGGATGCGGGTGCCCAGCAGCTGGTGGGCACCGAGTGCGAGCACGTCGAGCACCGGCGGGTCCACCTCCCGCAGCGGCCGGTCCACGCAGCGCGCGATGATCGCGTCGTAGGTGCCCTGGCGCCGCAGGGTGCCGTAGACCAACTCGGTGGCGAGCGCCGCGTCCCGGGCGTCGAAGTCGCCGGCCTCGCCCGCGGCCCGCAGCAGCGGGGGCAGGACGAGGTTGGCGTACGCGTCGCGCTCGTCGACCGCCCGCAGCGCCTCGAAGGCGGCGATGCGCACCGGGTCCCGAACGGGACGGCGGTAGGGCTTGGCGGGACGGTTGCCGGGCTTGCGGCGGGCCTGGTCGGTCACAGGGAAGGTGCTCCGGAACTGGGACGGCAAAGCTCCAGCCTACGCGCCGAGCCGTTCACCGCTGGTCACCCGTACCCCGCGGGCCCAGTCGGCGGCCTTCATCGGCTTCTTGCCCTGCGGCTGTACCCAGACCAGCTCCACCGGGTGCGAACCGGTGCCCACGTGCACGGAGTTCTTGGCGGCGGCGATCTCGCCGGGGTCCAGAGCGGGGTGGTCAGGTGCGGGGGCGGCCTGGACCAGCTTGAGCCGCTCGCCACGGAAGAGCGTCCACGCTCCCGGGTTGGGGGCGCAGCCGCGCACCACCCGGTCGACCCGCAGGGCGGGCGCCGTCCAGTCGACGCGGGCGTCCTCCACCGTGATCTTCGGTGCGTGGCTGACGCCTTCGGCCGGCTGCGGCACGGGGTCGAGCGTGCCGTCCTCGATGCCGTCCATGGTGGCGGCGAGCAGGCCGGAGCCGGCGAAGGCCAGCCGGGTGAGCAGGTCGCCGCTGGTGTCGGTGGGGCGGATCTCCTCGGTCACCACGCCGTAGACGGGACCGGTGTCGAGCCCTTCCTCGATCCGGAAGGTGGCCGCGCCGGTCACCTCGTCGCCGTCGAGCAGCGCGTGCTGGACGGGCGCGGCGCCGCGCCAGGCGGGCAGCAGCGAGAAGTGCAGGTTGACCCAGCCGTGGACCGGGACGGAGAGCGCCGCGGCGGGCAGCAGGGCGCCGTAGGCGACCACCGGGCAGCAGTCGGGGGCGATCTCGCGGAGCCGGTCGAGGAAGTCCTCGTCGCGGGGGCGGGCCGGCTTGAGGATCTCGATGCCCGCCTCCTCCGCGCGCTGGGCCACCGGGGACGCCACCAGGCGCCGGCCGCGGCCGGTGGGGCCGTCGGGGCGGGTGACGACGGCCGCCACCTCGTGTCGCTCGGAGGCGATCAGGGCGTCCAGGGCGGGCACGGCGACCTCGGGGGTGCCGGCGAAGACGAGCTTCATCGGGACGGGACTACCTCTCCAGGACTGCGCGGACTGACGCGTCAGTCTACGGTCCGTCAGCGTCCGGCGCCTTTGGGGGCGCACGGCCTTCGCCGCACGCCTTGAGGACGGTCGGCACGCCCCCGGGCCGTGACCAGAGCGCCCGTTGCCGCGTTGGTCAAGGGGACTTGACCGCACCCGAGAAGCCGACCCGCCTGAAAGGGCCGCAGCGCGCGGCCCTGTTCCGTTCACTCCACGCCGGTCCGAGAGGCTTGTTCATGGCCGACCACGCCACCCACGACGCCCAGGCACGAGCCAGCCTGCACCTGCTGGTGCGGGACATCGAACGGGTCCGCCGGCAGGTGGACGCGCTGCGTACCCTCACCGCACAACTGGGCAACGTCTACCGGCCGCGCCGGACCGGCCCCTCGGCGGGTTTCGTCGTCTACGGCCGGGCGCCGGCCCCCACCGTCCGGCTGGCCCAGGAACTCCGGGACAGCGTCGAGACGCTGGTCACCTCCGCCGTGGAGTTCGACCGCTCGCTGGGGTTCTCCTGGGACGCGGTGGGTTCCGCCCTCGGCGTCACCAAGCAGGCCGTGCACCGGCGCTACGGCTCCCGCCGGGCCGTCGAGCGCCCCGCGGGCCTGGCCGTCACCACCGACGAGCCGTCCGGCGAGACCCCGCGGGACGGCGGCACGCAGCC
>NZ_BAAHCA010000722.1:0-2525 GCF_054776295.1 Streptomyces sparsus | reverse complement strand
GCCGCTCGGCCTGGTGTCCGGCGCCCGCAGCGGCGACAAGGGCGGCAGCGCCAACGTCGGCGTGTGGAGCAGGGAGGCGCTCGGCGAGGACGGGTGGCGCTGGCTGGTGCACGTGCTGACCGTCGAGCGGTTCCGGGAGCTGCTGCCGGAGACCGCGGACCTGCCCGTGGAGCGCCACGTGCTGCCGAACCTGCGGGCGGTGAACTTCACGGTGGACGGGCTGCTGGGGGAGGGCGTCGCCGCGCAGGCCCGCTTCGACCCGCAGGCCAAGGCCGTGGGGGAGTGGCTGCGCTCCCGACACCTCGACATTCCGGAGGTACTGCTGTGACGGTGTGGACGTCCGCCCTCGACCCGGCGAGCCCGGAGTACACCGCCAACCGGCGGGTCATGCTCGACCGGCTCGACGAACTCGCCGCCGAGCACGCGAAGGCGCTGGCCGGCGGCGGCGAGAAGTACGTCGAGCGGCACCGCGGCCGCGGCAAGCTCACCGCCCGGGAACGCGTCGAGCTGCTGCTCGACCCCGACACGCCGTTCCTGGAGCTGTCGCCGCTCGCCGCCTGGGGCAGCGACTACACCGTCGGGGCTTCCCTGGTCACCGGCATCGGCGTGGTGGAGGGCGTCGAGTGCCTGATCACCGCCAACGACCCGACCGTGCGCGGCGGCGCCAGCAACCCGTGGACGCTGAAGAAGGCGCTGCGGGCCAACGAGATCGCCCGCCGCAACCGGCTGCCGTGCCTGAGCCTCGTCGAGTCCGGTGGCGCCGACCTCACCGGTCAGAAGGAGATCTTCATCCCCGGCGGGGCGCTGTTCCGCGACCTGACCAGGCTGTCGGCCGCCGGTATCCCCACCGTCGCCGTCGTCTTCGGCAACTCCACCGCCGGCGGCGCCTACGTCCCCGGCATGTCCGACCACGTGGTCATGGTCAGGGAACGGGCGAAGGTCTTTCTCGGCGGCCCGCCGCTGGTGCGGATGGCGACCGGCGAGGAGGCCGACGACGAGGAGCTGGGCGGCGCCGAGATGCACGCCCGCACCTCCGGGCTCGCCGACCACTTCGCGGTCGACGAACCGGACGCGCTGCGCCAGGCCCGGCGGATCGTCGCCCGGCTCAACTGGCGCAAGGCGCACCCCGATCCGGCGCCCGCGCCGCCGCCGCGCCACAGCGAGGAGGAACTGCTCGGCATCGTGCCCGGCGACCTCAAGGCGCCCTTCGACCCGCGTGAGGTCATCGCCCGCATCGTGGACGACTCCGACTTCGACGAGTTCAAGCCCCGCTACGGGCCCAGCCTGTGCACCGGCTGGGCGGAGCTGCACGGCTACCCGGTCGGCGTACTCGCCAACGCCCAGGGCGTGTTGTTCAGCGCCGAGTCGCAGAAGGCCACGCAGTTCATCCAACTCGCCAACCAGCGCGACATTCCGCTGCTGTTCCTGCACAACACCACGGGCTACATGGTCGGCACCGAGTACGAGCAGGGCGGCATCATCAAGCACGGCGCCATGATGATCAACGCGGTCTCCAACTCGACCGTGCCGCACCTGTCGGTCCTGATGGGCGCGAGCTACGGCGCCGGGCACTACGGCATGTGCGGCCGGGCCTACGACCCGCGGTTCCTCTTCACCTGGCCGAGCGCCAAGTCGGCCGTGATGGGACCGCAGCAGCTCGCCGGGGTGCTGTCCATCGTGGCGCGGGCCGCCGCCGAGGCACGCGGCCGGCCCTACGACGAGGAGGGTGACGCCGCGCTGCGCGCCATGGTCGAGCAGCAGGTGGAGGCGGAGTCGCTGCCGATGTTCCTCTCCGGTCGGCTCTACGACGACGGCGTCATCGACCCGCGCGCCACCCGGACCGTGCTCGGCCTGTGCCTGTCAGCCCTGCACACCGCTCCGGTCGAAGGCGTCCGCGGCGGTTTCGGCGTCTTCCGGATGTGAGCGGACCGTTGGACGCCGACGCCGCCTCGCCCGCCGGGGCCCCGCGAACCCCACGCCCCACCGCCGCCGCGCCGCGCTGGCCGCGGAGTGCACGCCACACCGAGGAGCTGAGAGCGACATGACGCCGACCTCCCTGCTGGTCGCCAACCGCGGCGAGATCGCCCGGCGGATCTTCCGCACCTGCCGGGAACTCGGCGTCGGCACCGTCGCCGTGCACTCCGACGCCGACACCGACACCCCGCACGTGCGGGAGGCCGACGTGGCGGTGCGGCTGCCCGGCGACAGCCCGGCCGACACCTACCTGCGCGCGGACCTGCTGGTGCGCGCCGCGCTGACGGCCGGCGCCGACGCCGTCCACCCCGGATACGGGTTCCTGGCCGAGAACGCGGGCTTCGCCCGGGAGGTGCTGGACGCCGGGCTGATCTGGATCGGCCCGCCGCCGGCGGCGATCGAGGCGATGGCCTCCAAGACCCGCGCCAAGGAGCTGATGCGGGCCGCGCGGGTGCCGCTGCCCGAGTCCGTGGACCCGTCCGCCGTCACCGGCGCCGACCTGCCGCTGCTGGTCAAGGCGGCGGCCGGCGGCGGCGGACGCGGCATGCGCG
>NZ_BAAHCA010000721.1:0-2526 GCF_054776295.1 Streptomyces sparsus | reverse complement strand
GCCGGTCCGCGGCTCGCCACCTCCCTCGGCCCCGCCGGTGTGTTCGGGCTGCGCCTGCGGTCCTACCGCCTGCCGGGCCGGGTCCGGCGCAGCGCGGTGTGCGTGCAGGTCCCGGTCCGCCACGCGGGGGTGCGGGTGGTGGACCGGGCCCTGGTGGCGGCGGCGCACCGGCGCGGTCTCCAGGTGCACGTGTGGACCGTCAACGACGCCGAACAGATGCGGGAGCTGCTCGACCTCGGCGTGGATGGCATCATGACCGATCACATCGAGCTGCTGCGTCAGGTGCTGGTCGAGCGGGGTGCCTGGGCGTCCTGAGCTCACCCGCGGCGCGCACGCGGGACACCGAGGGGGCAGGGGTGGGCACGAAGACGGTGGACGGGGCCGCGGACGGCGTCGCGGAACGCAGACGCGAGCAACGCGGCTGGTACTACTACGACTGGGCCAACTCGGTCTTCTCCACGAGCGTCATCACCGTCTTCCTCGGGCCGTACCTGACGGAGATCGCCAAGGCCGCCGCGGACGCGGACGGTTACGTGTACCCGCTGGGCATCCCGGTGCGGGACGGCTCCTACTTCGCGTACGTCGTCTCGGCTTCGGTGCTGCTGTCGGTGCTGGTCATGCCGCTGGCCGGGGCGATGGCCGACCGAACGGGCCGGAAGAAGCCCATCCTGGCCGTCTCCGCCTACCTCGGCGCGGGCGCGACGGCCTGCATGTTCTTTCTCGACGGCGACCGCTATCTGCTGGGCGGGGCGCTGCTGATCCTGGCCAACGTCGCGTACGCCGTCTCGATCGTGGTCTACAACGCCTTCCTGCCGCAGATCGCGCCGCCCGAGGAGCGGGACGCGGTGTCATCCAGGGGCTGGGCGTTCGGTTACGCGGCGGGCGCTCTGGTGCTCGTCGCCAACCTGGGCCTGTTCCTCGGTCACGAGGCGTTCGGGGTCACCGAGGGCACGGCGGTGCGGATCTGCCTCGCTTCGGCCGGGCTGTGGTGGGGCGTGTTCACGCTGGTGCCGCTGCGCCGGCTGCGGGAGCGTCCCGGCGCGGTGCGGGATCCGGACGCGGCCGCCTCGCTCAGCGGCGGCTGGCGGCAGCTGATGACGACGTTCCGCGAACTGCGGCGCTACCCGCTGACGCTGATGTTCCTGCTGGCGTACCTGCTCTACAACGACGGCGTGCAGACGGTCATCTCACAGGCGTCGGTGTTCGGCTCGGAGGAGCTGGGCATGGACCAGACCACGCTGATCGGCGCGATCCTGCTGGTCCAGGTGCTGGCGATGGCCGGGGCGCTGCTGCTCGGCCGACTGGCGGTCCGCCACGGCGCCAAACGGACGATTCTCGGCTCCCTGGTGGCGTGGACCGTGACCGTCGCGGGCGGCTACTTCCTGCCCGCCGGCCAGCCGTTGTGGTTCTTCGCACTGGCCGCGGCGATCGGCCTGGTGCTGGGCGGCACACAGGCCCTGTCGCGGTCGCTGTTCGCGCAGTTGGTCCCGAAGGGCAAGGAGGCTGAGTACTTCTCGCTGTACGAGGTCAGCGACCGGGGCACCAGCTGGCTCGGCCCGCTCGTCTTCGGCCTCACCTACCAGCTGACGGGCAGCTACCGGGACGCCATCATCTCGCTGGTGGTGTTCTTCGTGCTGGGTTTCGTCCTGCTGCTGCGGGTACCGGTACGACGAGCGGCGGAGGCGGTCGGCAACGTCGTGCCGGGTCGGATTTAGGCCTCGGGCCGTCGGCCCGGTAGTGTACGTCTTTGGTCCGCCGGAGGGACCGTTACTGCAAGCACGAGAAACCACACGCTGGGTGACATCCGCTGATAGATGTGACAAAGCGGGCAGTCGCGGGTACAACAAGGGGCGGCACGACGGGCGACGCATGTCCCACTACGGGAATCTTCACCGCCGACCGGACGTTGAACGGATGACGACGACAGCGACACCTGTCCTGTGGGCTACCAGCCCGGGAGGCACGATTCATGAGTGAGCGAGCTCTACGCGGCACGCGACTTGTGGTGACCAGCTACGAGACCGACCGCGGCATCGACCTGGCCCCGCGCCAGGCGGTGGAGTACGCATGCCAGAACGGACATCGCTTTGAGATGCCGTTCTCGGTAGAGGCGGAGATTCCGCCGGAGTGGGAGTGCAAGGTATGCGGTTCCCAGGCCCTGCTGGTCGACGGCGAGGGCCCCGAAGAGAAGAAGGGCAAGCCCGCGCGCACGCACTGGGACATGCTCATGGAGCGACGCACCCGCGAGGAACTCGAGGAAGTGCTGGCCGAGAGGCTGGCCGTGCTCCGCTCCGGCGCCATGAACATCGCCGTGCACCCGCGGGACAGCCGCAAGTCCGCCTAGGCCGCAGCTGCGGCACCAGATGACCGCGAGGGCGGGGAGCACCACCGAAGTGGTGGTGCTCCCCGCCCTCGTGTGTGTTCACACCGCTTCGTGCAACGGCTGAACCGGCCTACCGGCCTCCGAGCACCGCGCCGTCCGTCCCCGCTGCGGCGGCCCGGACTGCGCAGGCACACGGTCCGGGT
>NZ_BAAHCA010000720.1:0-2528 GCF_054776295.1 Streptomyces sparsus | reverse complement strand
GTGCGCGCCATCACGATGTCCGCCAGCATGCCGTCCACCTCGAACGCCGCGCAGGTCGCCGCGATCTGCCGCAGCGCGGTGTCACCCAGCACGACCGTCGGCAGCAGCGCCCGCGCCGCCGCGATCCGCTCCCGCAGCTCCCGCTCCTGCTCGACCCAGCGGACGGTGAACGCCGCCGGGTCGTCGTCGTACGCGAGCCGCCGCCGGACCACCTCCACCCGCTCGTCGGTCTCCCGGGACGCCGCGACCTCCACGGTCAGGCCGAAGCGGTCCAGCAGCTGCGGACGCAGCTCGCCCTCCTCCGGGTTCATCGTGCCGACCAGCAGGAAGCGGGACGCGTGCCGCACCGACACGCCCTCCCGCTCCACGTAGGAGGCGCCCATCGCGGCGGCGTCCAGCAGCAGGTCGACCAGGTGGTCGTGGAGCAGGTTGACCTCGTCCACGTACAGCACCCCGCGGTGCGCGTCGGCGAGCAGCCCCGGCTCGAACGCCTTGACGCCCTCCGACAGCGCGCGCTCGATGTCGAGCGCGCCCACCAGCCGGTCCTCGGAGGCGCCCACCGGCAGCTCCACCATCCTGGTGGGCCGGCGGCCGGCTGCCGGGGAGTCCGGGCCCGAGCTGTGCGGTCCGTCCGGGCAGTCCGGATCCGGCGCCGCCGGATCGCAGGCGAAGCGGCAGCCGCCGACCACGGCGACCTCCGGCAGCAGCGCGGCCAGCGCCCGGACCGCGGTGCTCTTCGCGGTGCCCTTCTCACCTCGGACGAGCACCCCGCCGATGGCCGGGCTGACCGCGTTGAGCAGCAGCCCCAGCCGCAGGTCGTCCATGCCGACGATCGCGGTGAACGGGTACGGGGTGCTCATGTGGTGATCACTCCTTTGTCGGTGACCCGGCCTGGCGGCAGGGGAAGTGCGGGACGGGGCGGCCGGGCCGTCCGCCGTCCCCGTGCGCGGGGGCTCACGCCGGAGCCCCCGGGGGGACGAAGGGCAGCGAGTCGGGCGCGCCCTTCTCGATGAGCCGCAGCAGCGCCGCGGTGTCGGCGTGCTCCTCGACGAGGTCCCCCAGCCGGTCGAGCTGCGCCTCACGCAGCGCCGCGAAGGACGTGTCGGGTGCCGGGACGAAGGCGCGTCCGCTGACGGCGGCGACCTCGCGGAGCAGGGCCCGGCGGAACGCGTCGCTCTCCAGCGAGCCGTGCCAGTGGGTGCCCCACACCGAGCCCGACCGGCAGCCGTCGAGGAACGGCTCACCGCCGGTGACCTCGGCGACCCCGTGGTGGATCTCGTAGCCCTCCACCCGGGCGCCCAGCGCCTCACCGACCGGGCGGGCGAGGGTCTTCTCCACGGCGAACCGCACCCGGACGGGCAGCAGCCCCAGCCCGTCGACGGTGCCCGCCCGGGACTCCACCTCGTCGTGGATGCGCTCGCCGAGCACCTGGAAGCCGCCGCAGATGCCCAGCACCGGGCGGCCCTCGGCGGCCCGGCGGGCCAGCGCCTCGGCGAGCCCCCGCTCGTCCAGCCAGCGCAGCGCGGCGACCGTGCCGCGGGTGCCGGGCACCACGACCAGGTCGGCGTCGGCCAGTTCCTCCGGCCGGTCGCAGAACCGCACCAGTACGCCGGGTTCGGCGGCGAGCGCGTCCACGTCGGTGAAGTTCGACATCAGCGGCACCGACAGCACCGCCACCCGCAGCACGTCCCGGCCGTGCGGCGCGGCGGTGCTGCTCTCCCGGACGGTGCCGCGCAGCGAGACCCGCAGCCCGTCCTCCTCGTCGATGCCCAGGCCGTGCCGGAACGGCAGCACGCCCAGCGTGGGGCGGCCGGTGACCCGGTGAAGCATGTCCAGGCCGGGTTCCAGCAGCGTCACGTCGCCGCGGAACTTGTTGACGAGGTACCCGGAGACCAGTTGCTGGTCCTCGGCGCTGAGCAGCGCGGTGGTGCCGAAGAACGAGGCGAAGACCCCGCCCCGGTCGATGTCGCCGACCACCACGACCGGCAGCCGCGCGGCCCGGGCCAGGCCCATGTTGACGATGTCGCCGCGGCGCAGGTTGATCTCGGCGGGGCTGCCGGCGCCCTCGCAGATCACCGCGTCGTGGGTCCGCCGCAGTTCGGTGAGGCAGTCGGTCACGGTGCCGAGCAGTTCCTCCCGGCGACCGGCGTGGTATCCCCGGGCGCTGAGTTCGCCGACGGGCTTGCCGAGCAGCACCACCTGACTGGTCCGGTCGCCGCCCGGCTTGAGCAGGACGGGGTTCATCAGCGCGGTCGGCTCCACCCGGGCCGCCGCCGCCTGCATCGCCTGCGCCCGGCCGATCTCGGCACCCTCGCGGGTGACGAACGAGTTGAGCGACATGTTCTGCGCCTTGAACGGCGCCACCCGCACGCCCTGCCGGGCCAGCCAGCGGCAGATGCCGGCGGTGACCACGCTCTTGCCCGCGTCCGAGGTGGTGCCGGCGACCAGTAGTCCGCCGCCGAGACCCGTCGCGCCCTGCTCAGCGGCTGCCATGCCGCCTCCTCGCGCCGCGGGCCGCCTGGGCGGCG
>NZ_BAAHCA010000719.1:0-2531 GCF_054776295.1 Streptomyces sparsus | reverse complement strand
GCCGCACCGGGCCGCCTCCCGCTCGCCTCGTCGTGACCGCGCCTGGACCCCCGGTGCACCCGCCGCGCACCCATCGGGCAGCGTGGCGGGTGGCCGGCACGTGGCCGCGCTCCCGCACGCCAGCGACACGGCGGGGACGTGTGCGGGGGAGCGGCGTCGGCTGCTTCCGGGCAGCACAGAACCCGGTCCGGCGATTGCCGGACCGGGTTCTGTGACGGTGATTACCGACGAGCGACGCGTCAGGCGCGCCGTCGCGGCGACGGGGAGTCGGACGTCTGCCCGCCGTCGTCATTGTCGTAACGATCCGCGTACTGTGCGTACGGGTCGTCCTCCAGCTCATCGTCCTCGAAACTGCCGCCGTTAGGCGGCTGATCCGACGTCGATGCGCCCAGCTCCTCAGCCAGGCGCGAGAGATCCGTCCCGCCGCTGTTGTACTTCAGCTGGCGGGCGACCTTCGTCTGCTTGGCCTTGGCCCGGCCGCGCCCCATGGCTCGACCCCCTCAACGACGGGGCTCGACGGCCCCAGAGTCTTGACACGCGTTCATGGTTCGGAGCGGACCCTCAGGTCAGGGCCCGGCTCCCAGGGCTTCAACGGTACCTGCTTCCGCGGCCGTACGGTACGCCGCCCGCACCACCGGGCAGGTCCCCGCCATGCCCCTGACCAGTTATTGGCTGGTCAGAAGGGATTTTACCTTCTGTACAACCCGTATCCCGCCACCGGGTGGTGAGGGATGTCTCCTCGGCGTACGCAGCCGCACACACGTCCGACATGTCGTGCCTGTGTGCGGCTGCACCGGTCACCGGGGCGGCGCGGACCGCTCAGGCGACCGGCGGGCCGGCGGCCATGCGCTGCTCGGCGACCCGGTCCGCGGCGACCGCGGGCGGCACCCCGTCCCGGTCGGCGAGGCGGAAGATCTCCAGCGTCGTGTCGAAGATCTTCTCCGCCTTCGCCTTCGCGCGAGTGAAGTCGAAGCCGTGCAGCTCGTCGGCGACCTGGATCACGCCGCCGGCGTTCACCACGTAGTCCGGGGCGTAGAGCACACCCCGCCCGGCGAGGTCCTTCTCGACGCCGGCGTGCGCCAGCTGGTTGTTCGCCGCGCCGCAGACCACCCGTGCGGTCAGTGCCGGCACGGTCTCGTCGTTGAGGGCGCCGCCCAGCGCGCACGGCGCGTACACGTCGAGCCCCGGGGTGCGGATCAGCGCGTCGGTATCCGCCGCGACCACCACTTGCGGGTGCTCCGCCCTCACCCGGGCGAGCGACTGCTCACGCACGTCGGTGACGACCACCTCGGCGCCGTCCTCGACCAGGTGCCGCACCAGGTGGTGGCCGACCTTGCCGACGCCCGCCACGCCCACCGTGCGGCCGCGCAGTGTCGGCTCGCCCCACAGGTGCCGAGCGCTGGCCCGCATGCCCTGGAACACGCCGAAGGCGGTGAGCACGGAGGAGTCCCCGGCGCCGCCGTTCTCCGGGGAGCGCCCGGTCGTCCAGCGGCACTCGCGGGCGACGACGTCCATGTCCTGCACGTAGGTGCCCACGTCGCAGGCGGTGACGTAGCGACCGCCGAGCGAGGCCACGAAACGGCCGTAGGCGAGCAGCAGCTCCTCCGACTTGCCCGTGTCCGGGTCTCCGATGATCACGGCCTTGCCGCCGCCGTGCGCGAGACCGGCCAGGGCGTTCTTGTACGACATGCCGCGGGCGAGGTTGAGGGCGTCCAGCGCGGCCGCCTGCTCGGGGAACTCCTCGTCCGCGTACGCGTGGAAGCGGGTGCCGCCCAGGGCGGGACCGAGCGCGGTGGAGTGCAGGGCGATGACGGCCTTGAGGCCGCTGGCACGGTCCTGGCAGAACACCACCTGCTCGTGGCCGCCCTGCTCCGAGCCGAAGAGGGTGCGCAGCACCCGGTCGTCCCGGTGGGAGTGTTCGGCCCGGCCGGATCGGCCTGCCCGGTCGTCGTGCTGTCCGTCGACGCTGACGGAGAGACGTACGTCAGTCACGGTGGTGACTCCTGTAGTCGCATGGGACGCCCTCCTGCGGGTGGGAAGGGCCTGTGTGCAGCAGGGTACGACCTGTCGGCGCGCCGGATCGTCACGGTGCCACTATCGGGGTAGATCGTCTCAGGGCCACCCGTCGGTGGCCGCCCGCGACCGCCGCCGGCCGGCGGCGCCGGGCCGACCGCCGCGACGAAGGGAGGAGCCCCTGTGGCTCCGACTCCGGCCCTGCCCGTGCCGTACGCGGCCTATCTGCGTGTGTACGAGCCGCTGGCCGCCTTTCCCGAGCCGGAGCGCTCCCACTGGGCCCGCTACGCCCGCCGTGCCGACTTCCCCGACGCCCAGGACGAACTGCGCCGTTCGCTGGCCGACCTGCTGGCGGTCCCGCCGGTGGTGGTGCCGGTGCGGGAGAGCGGCGACGCCTTCGTCAGCGAGATGGACGGCGCGGTGTGCGTCTGCCCGTGGCGGACCCGGCTGCGGGGCTGGCTGGCGCTGGCCGAGGTGGGCGACGAGCTGCCGCCGCCGGTGCTCGACGCGGCGCTGCC
>NZ_BAAHCA010000718.1:0-2533 GCF_054776295.1 Streptomyces sparsus | reverse complement strand
GGCGCCCCGGTAGCCCCGCACCCCGCTGCGGGCCGTCCCCGGCCCGCAGCCGCCGCTAGGCGGCCAGGCCCAGTGCGGCCATGCGCTTGGTGTGCGCCTCGGTGATGCGGGAGAACATCCGGCCCACCTCGGCCAGGTCGAAGCCGTCGGCCACGCCGCCGACCAGCATCGTGGACAGCGTGTCCCGCTCGGCGACCACCCGCTGGGCCTGCGACAGCGCCTCGCCCATCAGCCGTCGCCCCCACAGCGCGAGCCGCCCGCCCACCCGGGGGTCGTCCTCGATCGCCGCGCGCACCCGCTCCACGGCGAAGCTGGAGTGGCCGGTGTCGTCGAGCACCCGCAGCACCAGCGAGCGGGTGTCGGAGTCGAGCCGCGCGGCGACCTCGCGGTAGAAGTCCGAGGCGATGGAGTCCCCGACGTAGGCCTTGATCAGGCCCTCCAGCCAGTCGGACGGCGCCGTCTGGCGGTGGAACTCGTCGAGTGAGGCGACGAACGGCTCCATGGCCTCCGTCGGGTCGACGTCGATCTGCGTCAGGCGGTCACGGATCTGGTCGAAGTGGTGGAACTCGGCCGAGGCCATCGCCGCCAACCTGCCCTTGTCGGCGAGCGTCGGGGCGAGCTTGGCGTCCTCCGCCAGCCGCTCGAACGCCGCGAGCTCCCCGTAGGCCAGCGCGCCCAGCAGGTCCACCACGGCGGCCCGGTACTGCGGTTCGGCGGACGCCGCCGCCCAGTCCAGGGCGGCGATGCCGGCCTGCGGGGACTCCGCGTTCGACGCAGTCGGGGTGTCAGGGGTGTCAGACGTCTCCATGCTGCGCACAATAGCCGTCCTCACCTGCTGCGGAACCCCTCGGTCGGCCCCCGGTGGGCGGCCGGTCGGCTGCGGGGGCGAACTCGTGCCCGGTACACCTGCGCGGTTCCGGGGTACAGTGATATGGAGACCGCCGTACGCGACGGTTTCGTTTGTGAACGTCCCTGAATGCGGATGCCCGGTCGGTGGCACGATCGGCTCCGACCAGACCGCCCTCCCCACGGTGAGGGGCCGCTCGCGCGGTATGAGCGCTTGAGCGAGAGCTAGTGGTCCTGCGTCGCGCGTCATCGCGCGTGAGCGCGGTACGACCCGCCTCGCCCCCTCGTGCCGCGTCACACAGAAGAGGCAAGCATCCTGTCCACCACCCTTACTTTCCGCGACCTCGGCATCCTGTCCGAGACCGCCGAGGCCCTCGAGGCCGTTGGCATCGTGCACCCCTTCCCGATCCAGGAGATGACGCTCCCCGTCGCGCTCTCCGGTCTGGACGTCATCGGCCAGGCCAAGACGGGCACCGGCAAGACGCTCGGATTCGGGCTGCCGCTGCTGAACGTCGTGACGGCGCCGATGGACGTCGAGGCGGGCCGGGCGAAGCCCGAGCAGCTGACCGAGGCCCCGCAGGCACTGGTCGTCGTGCCCACCCGTGAGCTGTGCCAGCAGGTGACGAACGACCTGCTGACCGCCGGTAAGGTGCGCAACGTCCGCGTGCTGCCCATCTACGGCGGCCGGGCCTACGAGCCGCAGGTCGAGGCGCTGCGCAAGGGCGTCGACATCGTCGTCGGGACGCCGGGCCGGCTGCTCGACCTGGCCGGCCAGCGCAAGCTCGACCTCTCGCACGTCCGCGCCCTCGTCTTGGACGAGGCCGACGAGATGCTCGACCTGGGCTTCCTGCCGGACGTCGAGCGGATCATCCAGTACCTGCCGGCCAAGCGCCAGACGATGCTGTTCTCCGCGACGATGCCCGGCCAGGTCATCTCGCTCGCGCGCCGCTACATGTCGCAGCCCACGCACATCCGCGCCACCTCGCCGGACGACGAGGGCGCGACCGTCGCGAACACCAAGCAGCACGTGTTCCGGGCCCACAACATGGACAAGCCCGAGCTGGTGTCGCGCATCCTCCAGGCCGACGGCCGCGGGCTCGCGATGGTCTTCACCCGCACCAAACGCACCGCGGCCGACGTCGCCGAGCAGCTGATCCGCCGCGGTTTCGCCGCCGGCGCGGTCCACGGCGACCTGGGCCAGGGCGCCCGCGAGCAGGCGCTGCGCGCCTTCCGCAACGGCAAGGTGGACGTGCTGGTGTGCACCGACGTCGCCGCCCGCGGCATCGACGTCGAGGGTGTCACGCACGTCATCAACTACCAGACGCCCGAGGACGAGAAGACGTACCTGCACCGCATCGGCCGCACCGGCCGGGCGGGCGCCTCGGGTATCGCCATCACCCTCGTCGACTGGGACGACCTCCCGCGCTGGCAGCTGATCAACAAGGCGCTGGCACTGGGTCTGGCCGAGCCGGAGGAGACGTACTCCACCTCGCCGCACCTCTACGAGCTGCTGGGCATCCCGGCCGGTACCAAGGGTGTGCTGCCGCGCACCGACCGGACGCGGGCCGGCCTGTCCGCCGAGGTGGTCGAGGACCTCGGTGAGCCCGGTGGCCGCGGCCGCAAGCCGGCCGCCGAGGAGGCACCGGCCCGTACCCGCACACCGCGTCAGCGGCGCCGCACCCGCGGC
>NZ_BAAHCA010000717.1:0-2537 GCF_054776295.1 Streptomyces sparsus | reverse complement strand
CCGTGCACCGGGCCCGGCTGGAGGCCGCGCTGCCCGCGTCGGCCGAGCGGCTCGCCGCCGCCCTGCCACCCGCCGCGAAGCAGATCCTGGTGCTGGGCACCGAGGAACTCATGTACACCCCGCTGCGCCTCGCCGACGCGCTCACCGGCGCGACCGGCGCGGAGGTCCGCTACTCCACGACGACCCGGTCACCCGTGCAGCCCGTCGACGACCCCGGCTACGCCATCCGCACCCGCCTGGTCTTCCCCGCCCACGACCAGCCGGCGGACGGTCCGGGCCCGCGCTACGCCTACAACGTGCGCCCCACCGACGGTGACCGCTGGGACGCCGTCGTGGTGGTCACCGACGCCGCAGGCGACACCCCGGAGCTGCACGCGCCCGACGGGCTGCTCGCCTGCCTCACCGCCCACACGCGCCGCGTCGTGCTGGCCGCGTTGCCGGCGCCCGCACGGCTGCCGCAGCCGCTGCGCGGCCCCGCCTTCTCCTCCTACCGCGCCGACGAGTGCGGCTGGCTGCTCCAGGACCTCTCCGACGTGCGGCTCGAGGCGCCCACCGAGGAACGCGAGGAGGCCATCCAGAGCGGCGGCGCGCACTACGCCGAGTCGCTGCCCGTCGAGTACCAGCCGAGCGCCGAGTACCAGCAGCTCTTCCACGACGCCCTGGCGGACTCGGCCCGCCGTATCGCGCACGCCGTCGGCACCGTCACCGAGACCGTGCTGACCGAGCACACCCGCCGCCCGGGCAGCCGACCCGTGCTGGTCTCCCTCGCCCGCGCCGGCACCCCCGTCGGCGTGCTGATGCGCCGCTGGGCCCAGCACCGCCACGGACTGGACCTCCCGCACTACGCCGTCTCCATCGTGCGCGGCCGGGGCATCGACACCGCGGCGATGCGCTGGCTGGCCGCCCACCACGATCCGGCCGACGTGGTCTTCGTGGACGGCTGGACCGGCAAGGGCGCCATCACCCGCGAGCTCACCGACGCACTGGCCCCGTTCCCGGGCTTCGACCCCTCACTCGCCGTGCTCGCCGACCCCGGGGGCTGCGTGCGCACCTTCGGCACCCGTGAGGACTTCCTGATCCCGTCGGCCTGCCTCAACTCCACCGTCTCCGGCCTGGTCTCCCGTACCGTGCTGCGCGCCGACCTCGTCGGCCCCGACGACTTCCACGGCGCGAAGTTCTACCGGGAGCTCGCCGGCAGCGACCTCTCCCACCACTTCCTCGACACCGTCAGCGAGCACTTCCCCGCCGTCACCGACGAGGCGACCGCGGCGGCGGAGCACCTGCTCACCACCGACCGCAGCCCCACCTGGGAGGGCTGGCGCGCCGTGGAGCGCATCAGCGAGGAGTACGGCATCGGGGACGTGAACCTCGTGAAGCCCGGCGTCGGCGAGACCACCCGGGTCCTGCTGCGCCGTGTGCCGTGGCGCATCCTCGCCCGCCGCGGCGCCGGCCGCGACCTCGACCACGTCCGGCTGCTCGCCGCCCAGCGCGGGGTGCCCGTCGAGGAGACCGACGACCTGCCCTACAGCTGCGTCGGCCTCATCCACCCCCGGTACACCCGCGGGGCCACCGGAACCGACGGGAAGGCCGCCCGATGAGCACCGCACCCGACCCCGCGCCCGATCCCGTGCCGGGCCCTCCCGCCGGCTCCGCCCGGCAGGTCACGCTGTTCGCCAGCGACCTGGACCGCACCCTCATCTACTCGTCCGCCGCCCTGAACCTGCGCATGCCGGACGCCGAGGCGCCGCGACTGCTGTGCGTGGAGGTCTACCAGTCCAAGCCGCTGTCGTACCTGACCGAGACGGCGGCCGCCCTGCTCCCCGAGGTCGCCGAGCACACCGTGTTCGTGCCGACCACCACCCGCACCCGCGAGCAGTACCGGCGCATCAGCCTGCCCGGCCCGCCGCCCCGGTACGCGATCTGCGCCAACGGCGGCCACCTGCTCGTGGACGGCGCGTCCGACCAGGACTGGCAGAGCCGGGTACGGCAGCGGCTCGCCGACGCCTGCGCGCCGCTGAGCGAGGTCCGCGAGCACCTGCTCCGCACGGCGTCCCCGCAGTGGCTGCTGAAGGAGCGGGTCGCCGAGGACCTGTTCTGCTATCTGGTGGTCGACCGCGGGCAGTTGCCCGACGGCTGGACCAAGGAACTGGCCGAGTGGTGCGCACCGCGGGGTTGGACCGTCTCGCTCCAGGGCCGCAAGGTCTACGCCGTTCCGAAGCCGCTGACGAAGAGCGCCGCCGTCGCCGAGGTGGCCCACCGGACCGGTGCCGACCGGGTCGCCGCGGCCGGTGACTCACTGCTCGACGCCGACCTGCTGCTCCACGCCGACCTGGGATGGCGTCCGGGTCACGGAGAGCTGGCCGACAGCGGCTGGACCGCCGCGCATGTCACCGCCGTGCCCGAGCAGGGCGTCAGCGCGGGCGAACGCATCCTGCGCGAAGCACTCCGCACCGCGACCGGCCACTGATCCGCCGCGCTGGGACGCGCCGCTCGACCGGCACCGGCCGCCGCTCGACCCCACCAGCCGCCGCTCGGCC
>NZ_BAAHCA010000716.1:0-2538 GCF_054776295.1 Streptomyces sparsus | reverse complement strand
TGGCCCTCGCGGCCGGCGGTGTCGGCGGTGTGGTCGGCGCCACGCTGGAACGCAACGGCGGCATCGGTGACGTCGAGCTGCCGCAGGCCCCCGCGGAGAACGTCGAACGTCCCGCCGACAGCGTCGCGGGCATCGCCGCGGCCGCCCTGCCCGGTGTGGTGACGCTGCACGTGCGCGGCTCCGGCGAGCAGGGCACCGGCACCGGGTTCGTGCTCGACGAGCGCGGCCACATCCTCACCAACCACCACGTGGTGGCCCCGGCCGGCGACAGCGGTCGGATCCGGGTGACCTTCAGCGGCGGGGAGACGGTCACCGCCCGCATGGTCGGCGGGGACGGCGGCTACGACCTGGCCGTCGTCAAGGTCGACGACGTCTCGGGGCTCAAGCCGCTGCCGCTGGGCAACTCCGACTCGGTGCAGGTCGGCGACCCGGTGGTGGCGATCGGCGCGCCCTTCGACCTCGCCGGCACCGTCACCTCCGGCATCATCAGCGCCACCGAGCGGCCGATAACGGCAGGCGGCCGGCAGGACGGCAGTGACGTCAGCTACGTGGACGCCCTCCAGACGGACGCGCCGATAAACCCGGGGAACTCCGGGGGGCCGCTGATGGACGCGGAGGGCCGGGTGATCGGCGTGAACAGCGCCATCCGCGCCGCCGACCAGGGCATCGGCGCGCCCGGGGACCGGCAGGGCGGCTCCATCGGGCTGGGCTTCGCCATCCCCGTCAACCAGGCCAAACGGGTAGCCGAGGAACTGATCAACACCGGCCGGGCCACCCACCCGGTGATCGGCGTCAGCCTCGACATGTCCTTCACCGGTGACGGCGCGAAGGTCGGCACACCGGACGGCGACGGCGAGGCGGTCGTCCCCGGCGGGCCCGCCGACGAGGCCGGGGTCGAGGAGGGCGACGTCATCACGGCCGTCGACGGCTCGGCGGTGGGTACGGGCGAGGAACTCATCGTCAAGATCCGCAGCCACCGCCCCGGCGACCGGCTGGAGCTGACCGTGGAACGGGACGGCGAGTCGCGGACCGTCGAGGTGACCTTGGGCACGTCGGGCGGTGAGTGACCCGATGCCCGCCCCGGGTTCGCCCCGCCGACTCCCGCCGGCCGCCGCCGGACAGGTACCGTGGCGTTTTGAGACCCCACTCCACCGGGGTCGTGGACGGACGCAGGGAGCCCCACGGTGTTCTTCGACATAGGGTCACTCGAGTTCGTGGTGCTCCTCGTGCTGGCCGTGCTCATCTTCGGCCCGGAGAAGCTCCCCAAGCTCATTCAGGACATCGCCTCGTTCATCCGCAAGATCCGGCAGTTCTCGGACTCGGCGCGCGACGACATCCGCAGCGAACTCGGCCCGGAGTTCAAGGACTTCGACTTCCAGGACCTGCACCCCAAGCGGTTCGCGCAGAAGCACCTGATCGACAACGAGGAGCTGGGGCTGAAGGAGATCCGCAACGGCTTCGACATGCGCAAGGAGCTCGCCGAGGTCTCCGACGCCGTGAACAGCCGCGAGACGGGGGTGGCCGGCACGACCGACGGCTCCGCCGACACACCTCCCGCGGCCTCGGCGGGCGGCACCTCGGACCGGTTGCGGAAGAAGGACGCGCCGGCGGCCGTGGAGCCGCCCCCCTTCGACTCGGATGCCACCTGACGCGCTCTTGTGCGCCCCCGGCGCCCCCGGCGGCTCCCGGCGATATCCGGGCCTGCCCGCCGCGGAGGACGCGGGTGGCTATCCTCCCTGTGTCCGGGGTCGGGCCGTCCGAGGGGGGCAGGCCGCCAGGGCACAGGGCAACGAGGAGGCTTCGCGCAGATGGAGACAACGAGTCGGGCAGGAGTGCCCGGGCGCGCAGTGACCCGGCCGAGCACCCGCCGAACGGTGGACGGATACCTGTCGGCCGGCTTCCCGTGGTACGGCCTCGACGAGGCGTTCACCGGGCCGCGCTGGCTGATGCGGGTCGGCGCCGGGGCCGACGGCACAGTGGAGCACGGCTCCACGGGGCACGGGGAGGAACCGTCCTTCCATCCGGACACGGGACGGGAGAACCAGCGCTTCGCGGTGGTGGTGACGGTCGCCAGCCGGCCCGTGCGGAAGAGTGCGGACGGCGCCGGTGTGCTGGACGCCACCTCCGTGACGTCGGCCGCCTGGCTGGCCGGTTCGGGACTGCTGTCCTGCACCTGGCCGACCCGGATGGAGCGCCGACTGCGGCAGAACTGGCTGGACCAGCAGACCGACATCGCCTGGGACCTGGCCGAGAACCTGGACGGCGACGGCTGGTCCACGCTGTCCCTGCCGGTCGACGGGGTGCCTGCCGACTTCCACTACCGGGAGTCGGAGTACGGCTGGGTGCTGGCCGGCGCCGCCGACGGTGACGTCCACCTGGGTGCCTACGGCCGCGGTCTGAGCGCCTACGGCCTGGGCTTCTCGGCGGTCGAGGACATCACCGCCTACGACCGTCCGCGCGCCGCGTAGCGGCCGCCGGCCGGGTCGGTACCGGCGGCACGCACGGAAGGGGCCGGTCACCTCGACGGGTGACCGGCCC
>NZ_BAAHCA010000715.1:0-2545 GCF_054776295.1 Streptomyces sparsus | reverse complement strand
GGACCGCACCCTGTGGCTGCTGGACGAGGCAGCCGCCGGTCAGCTCCCGGACGTGGTCCGCGACGCCCACTGAGGCCGGCGAAGGACACACACGAGCCGCTCCGGTCCCGTACGGGTCCGGAGCGGCTCGTCCATGCGGGCCCCGCGCACCGGCTCACGAAGGGCCCTCCCCCCGGCACGAGCGGCCCTGCGCTCGGGCCCGGAGGGGTAGTCGGGCCCGGAGGGGAGGGGCTGTCGGGCCCGGAGGGGAGGGGCTGTCGGGCCCGGAGGGGCTGAGGCCCTCACTCCCACTTGAAGAAGCGTGCCGCGGCGGCCAGCCCGGCCACCGCCCAGGCGACCAGCACACCCAGCGACGCCCACGGCATGCCGGCACCGTCCTGGAGCACGTCCCGCAGGCCCCCGGAGAGCGCGGCCACCGGCAGCAGCCCCAGCACCCCCTGGAGCGCGTCCGGGAACTTCTCCAGCGGCACCACCACACCGCCGCCGATCAGCAGCAGGATGAAGACCAGGTTGGCGGCGGCGAGCGTCGCCTCCGCCTTCAGCGTCCCCGCCATGAGCAGGCCCAGACCGGAGAACGCCGCCGTGCCGGCCACCAGCAGCGCGGCGGCGGCGAACGGGCTGCCGTGCGGCGACCAGCCGAGCAGCAGCGCCACCGTCACCAGGAGAGCGACCTGGAGCAGCTCGATCACCAGGACCGAGCACGCCTTCGCGGTCAGCAGCGCCCAGCGCGGCAGCGGTGAGCTGCCCAGGCGCTTCAGCACGCCGTAGCGCCGCTCGAAGCCCGTGGAGATGGCGAGCCCGGTGAACGCGGTGGACAGCACCGCCAGCGCGAGAATGCCGGGCGTCAGGAAGTCCACACGGTCGCCCGAGCCGGTGTCCACCAGCTGCACGGTCCCGAACAGCACCAGCAGCAGGGTCGGAATGACCACCGTCAGCAGCAGCTGCTCGCCGTGCCGCAGCAGCATCCGGGTCTCCAGCGCCGCCTGCGCGGCGATCATCCGCACCGCCGGCGCGGCGCCGGGCCGGGGCGTGAAGGTACCTGTGGTCGTGCCGCTCACCCGCGCAGCTCCTTGCCGGTCTTTTCGAGGAAGACGTCCTCCAGCGTGTGCCGCTCCACCGAGAGGCGTTCCGGCATCACGCCGTGCTGGGCGCACCAGGACGTGACGGTGGCCAGCAGCTGCGGATCGACGGTGCCGGTGACCCGGTAGCTGCCGGGGGTCGGCTCGGCCGCCGCCGAGTCCGGGGGCAGCGCCTTCAACAGGGAGCCGACGTCCAGTCCGGGACGTCCGGTGAAGCGCAGGGTGTTCTCCGCGCCGCCCCGGCACAGCGCCTCCGGGCTGCCCTCGGCGATGACGCGGCCGTCGTCGACGATGGCGACCTCGTCGGCCAGCTCCTCGGCCTCGTCCATGTAGTGCGTGGTCAGCACGATCGTCACGCCGTCCGCCCGCAGCTCGCGGACCAGGTCCCAGACGGCCCGGCGGGCCTGCGGGTCCAGGCCCGCGGTGGGCTCGTCCAGGAACAGCAGTTCGGGGCGGCCCACCAGGGCCATGGCCAGCGCCAGTCGCTGCTGCTGTCCGCCGGACAGCCGCCGGTAGGGGGTCCGTCCGCAGCCGCCGAGCCCGAGCCGGGAGATCAGCGCGTCGACGTCCAGCGGATGGGCGTGCAGCCGGGCCATGTGCCGCAGCATCTCCTCGGCCCGCACGCCCGGGTACACGCCGCCGCTCTGGAGCATCACACCGATCCGGGGGCGCAGGTCCGCGGCGTCGGCGACCGGGTCCAGGCCCAGTACCCGCACGCTGCCGGCGTCCGGCCGGCGGTAGCCCTCGCAGAGCTCGACGGTGGTGGTCTTGCCCGCGCCGTTGGGGCCCAGCACTGCCGTGACCGTGCCGCGCGCCACCCGCAGGTCGAGCCCGTCCACCGCCGTCCGGCTCCCGTACCGCTTCACCAGCCCCGCGGCCTCGACGGCCGCCGTATTGTGCATACCGGCGAGTCTAGGGAGCCGGGGACGTGCACGGCCTGCCGGGGTGACCGGGGGCGTCCCGACCTCCCACGCGAGCCGGTGGTAAGGCTTGCCTTACGTGACGCACCCCATTCGTGCTGGTCAGAACCGGGCTTGCCGCTGCTCGCCGAATTACGCAACAATGGTGTTGTGAAATACACGGGACACGCTCAGCGCACGCAGACGGCGGGACACGCCGCCGGCGGCGTCGGCGTGCCCGCGCCCTCCGACGAGCAGCACGGCACCCGGAACAAGGTGGCGCGCTCCATCCTCGACCACGGCCCGTCCACCGCCGCCGAACTCGCCGAGCGTCTGGCACTGACCCAGGCGGCGGTCCGCCGCCACCTCGACGCCCTGGTGGGCGAGGGAGTGGTCGAGCCCCGCGCACAGCGGGTCTACGGCGCCCGCGGCCGAGGCCGTCCCGCGAAGGTCTTCGCGCTCACCGAGTGCGGCCGGGACGCCTTCGACCAGGCGTACGACCAGCTCGCCGCCGACGCCATGCGCTGGATAGCGCGCTCGGCGGGCGGCGGGGAGCGGGGCGAGGCC
>NZ_BAAHCA010000714.1:0-2547 GCF_054776295.1 Streptomyces sparsus | reverse complement strand
TCCGCCGCCGGCCGCCTGTCCGCGGGCTTCGCGGAACGCCGCGAGAGCGGCGTCCTCCCCGGGCAGTTCGGAGGTGGCGGGCGGGGCGTCGGCGATGCCGCGCAGGGCCTGCTGGAGTTGTTCGGCGTCCGGGGCGGCTGCGGAGTCGACGGGCCGGCCGCGCAGCAGGCGCTCCGCGGCTTCCTCGTCGAGCCAGTTGTACCGCTCGTCGGACATCACGTTTCTCTCAGCGTTCGCGCCGCCCTTTCCGTCACACCCCGCACACGGTTCGGTCGATGATCTGGAATGGTGCCGTCCGACCCGTCGGACAGTCCCTCGCCGTCGAGCATCTCCGCCAACCGCCGCAGGCCGCGGTGTGCGGCGGTGCGGACGGCCCCGGAACGTTTGCCCAGCACCTGGGCCGCGCTCTTCGCGTCGAGTCCCATGACCACACGCAGTACGACGGCTTCGGCCTGGTCGTCGGGCAGCCGACCGATGAGCGCCATCGTCCGGCCGGTGTCGAGGGCTTCCATCGCCTCGTCGGCGGTGTCGGCCCCGCCGGGCAGGACGGTCAGCTCGCTCTCGTCGCCGCCGGCGACCGGGCGGCGGCTGCGGGCCCGGATGTGGTCGAGAGCGCGGTTGCGGGCGATCCTGGCGGCCCAGCCGCGGAAGCGGTCCGCGTCGCCGCTGAACCTGTCGAGGTCACGGGCTATCTGGAGCCACGCTTCGGACGCCACGTCCTCGGCGTCCGACTCGGGAACCAGTGTCCGTACGTATCCCAGCAGCCGCGGCTGGACGGCACGATATACGGCACGGAAGGCGGTTTCGTCGCCTTCCTGTGCCGCACGCACCGCGGCGGTGAGTTCCGCCTCGTCCCCCTGCACGCTGACGTCCTGCCCTACTTTGCGTGGTGGTTCCGGCCACGCCCCTGGCCGGGCGAACCGCTCGGTTCAGTCTGTTCAATCTTCGACTAACCCGTCTGTATGCAGAACGCTACGGCCTTCCCCACGCTCTCGTCCATGCCGAACCGGGGAGTAGATGTACTTGCATCTGTACTTGCAGGCGTACGTGCACGCTCTCTCCGAGGGGCGTGTAACACATATCGGGGCCTTGGCGCTGAGTGGAGTACGGACCTGCCTGCGCAGTCCGTACTCGACGGCGGCCGGGGTCTCTCCTGTGGGGGGTGGCGACTCCGGCCGTCTTCGGCGTTCCGGGGCAGCGCCCCCGCACTCACTCGGTCCGTTCGGCCAGCTCGGTGAAGTCTTCCCAGCTCAGTGCCGGCTCCTCCGGGTCCCACAGCTTCTGGGCGGTGGCCGCCAGCGGCAGCCGAATGCCCTCGGCCACCTCTTCCGTGGTCTGCGCGTCCGCGAGGTCGCACCACACCGCGAACCGGCCGCCGAGCACCCGGTCCGGTCCCGAGACGTCCTCGGACACCGGCTGGGTGCCGCGCAGCACGGCCGGTGTCCACTCCCGGTAGATGCGCTCGCCGGTGGGATAGGTGAACTGCTGCGGCTCACCGAGTACGTAGTAGAGGTACTCGTCGTTGAGGTTGACGAGGTTCCAGCCCTCGTCGAGGTACTCCTGCGGTTGCCGGGCCCCTATCTCCTTGCCCGTCCAGTACGCCACCTGACGGTCCTTCGAGGGCCGGACGGTGCCGCCGCGGTGCATGCCGTCGTTCCAGACCTGCGGGATCCGGTCCATCCCGGTGACGACGGCGGCCCGGTCGTTGAGCCAGCCGGTGGCGAGGTCCTGGACGGTCGCCTGCGGCCCGTGGCGCTCCCGGGCGGCCTTCAGCAGGCCGGGAAAGGAGGCGCCCGGGTCGGCGGCGGTGAGCGGGCGGTACTCGTCACCGCCGAGGTGCCAGTAGCGGCCGGGAAAGAGTTCCGCGTACTCCCGCAGCAGGTCGTCGACGAGTCGGGCGGCCCGCGGGTCGGCGATGTTCACCGCGCCCCGTACCGGCTTGCCGTCCCGGCCGCGCAGCTGCAGCTCGGGATGGGCCTTCAGCACGGCGCCCAGGTGACCGGGCGAGTCGATCTCCGGGATGACGGTGATGTGCAGCGACTCGGCCAGCTCCACGATCCCCCGCACCTCCTCCTTGGTGAGGTGCGCCTCGGACACGATCTCGGGGTGGCTGCTGCTCTCGACCCGGAACGCCTGGTCGTCGGAGAGGTGCAGTTGCAGCTGGTTCAGCTTGAGGTCGGCCATCCGCCGGATGCGGGCCTCGATCCACTCCGCCGGGAAGTGCTTGCGGGCGATGTCCAGCATCAGCCCTCGCTGCGGCCGGTCCGGCCGGTCCCGGACGACGCCCTCCGACATGCGTCCGCGGTCCCGGACGGACTGCAGCAGGGTGCGGGTGCCGTAGAAGACGCCGGCCTCGGCGCTGCCGGCGACGGTGACGCGGCCGTCCCGGGTACGCAGCACGTACCCCTCCCGACCGCCCTCGGTGCCCTCGCGCAGCACCAGTTCGACGTCCCCCGCCGCCGCGGGCCCGGCACTGAGCCCGATGCCCAGTTCGCGGGCCAGCGTGCGGGCCTCGTCGACGAGCGGGCCGTCGGGGTCGACGACCAC
>NZ_BAAHCA010000713.1:2245-2549 GCF_054776295.1 Streptomyces sparsus | reverse complement strand
CCCGCGACCAGCCGGGTGCGTCGCCGGCGGGCCCCGCCCGCCCGCACCACGGCATCCACCGGGGCGGGACGGGGCGCCAGCCTTTCGGCCTCTCGGCGCAGAGCCTCGCTCAACTCCCGCTCCGGGAGCTCTCGTTCGTGGTTCATGCGGGTCCGCTCGCTGTGAGTCGGGGTACTTCGGCGCGCAGCTTGGCCAGTGCGCGGGCGGTCTGGCTGCGGACGGTACCCACACTGGTGCCCAGCAGGTCGGCCACCTCGCTCTCGCTCCGGTCCTCCAGGTAGCGCAGGACGACGGTGGCGGGGGG
>NZ_BAAHCA010000713.1:0-2235 GCF_054776295.1 Streptomyces sparsus | reverse complement strand
TGCCGGGCCGGCAGCGCGCGCAGCGCCTCCCACAGGACACCCTGTTCGACGAGCCGGTCGGTGAAGTCGGGCGCGGAGCGCTCCGGAAGCCAGTGGGTGAGCCATTCACCGAGCTTGCGCCGGCGCAACCGGTCGACGTTGGTGTTGATCAGGATGCGCCAGACGTACGCCTCCGGGTTCCGGGCGACCCGCACCTTGTCCCAACGGGTGTAGGCGCGTACCAGTGCCGCCTGCACTAGATCCTCCGCGTCGTGCTGGTGTCCGGTCAGCAGGTAGGCCGTGGCCAGCAGACGGGCCCAGCGGCTGTCGACGAACGAACGGAAGTCGTCCTCCGCGCTCTTGTTCACCTGGCGTCCTGGTCTGTCGGTCTGTGGGCCGCGCCGGGCGCCCCCTCGCCCGGCGCGGCGGTCGATGAGGTCAGGGGGTCAGTTCGCCGGCCACGGCTCGTGGTCGATCGAAGCGAAGGCGTTCCCCGCCTTGTCGTACGCGGTCACGGAGAAGGTGTCGGGCAGGCCCTGGTCCTGGACGTCGAGGTAGAAGGTGCCCCAGCCGGGCTTGCCCGGAAGCTGCACGATCTGCGCCGCGTAGTCGATGTTGTGCCCGAACGACACGGTGACGTCGCGCGGCGTGTCCGCCAGGCGCCAGGCACCGCTGATCAGCGTGGGCTCGCCCTGCTCCGAGTAGACGCTGAGGCTGATGCTGTCGGGGCGGATGTTGTCGCCGACGTACGCCTTGGCGGCCTCGATCTCCGCCGCGAACCGATCGGGCGAAGTGATCACGTAGTTCTGCTTGCCCGTCGGCAGCAGGCCCATCTGGAGGTCGTCGTTGATGTCCACGGGCTCGTACGGTTCGACGACCTTGACCTCCAGGCCGCCGAGTACCGCGAGACCGGACGTGGGCGCGGCCTCGGCCGTGGGCCTCGGCGCGTGCTCGGCCGTCGCGGTGCCCGCACCCGCGAGCAGCAGCGCCACCGCCGCGCCGGTGGCGAGGGCGACGCGACGCGCGGTCGGACGGGGGGCGGTGCGACGTTCGTTCATGGGGGACTCCCGGGGGTGGCGGTGAGCCGCTCCCGGCCCACCGATCGACGTGGTCACCCTTCAGACGACGACGCGGGCGCGGATCTATGTCAACGCGGGAGAACGTTCTCCCGCGCATGCTGCCGCGCCTCCCCGCCGCTCACCGCGACCGATTCCGACGCAGTCGGACACTGTCGGCGCGGGGAGGAGCCGGCGGCGCGGGAACGAGGCCATCCAGGAAGCGCGTTCCCGTCTGCTGCCGTCCCGGTCCGGCCGGGACTGGCCCCGAGCGATCAAGGAACCGATGCGGTGGTCGATCCTGAGAACCCGGAGGGCCGCAGCAAAGGTCGCACCGGGGGCGATGGGCGCATAACCAGACCACCAAACAGCGCAAACACCGGGGCGCCGACAGACGCGTGCCTCGGCCCAACCGCCTTGACCTCCCTACAGCTGGTCCCCCCTGCTGGGTGGTTCCGGAGGATGCATCCCGCCACCGTCCTTGATGTCCACTTCGCAGGTGCGTCGGTCGTAGGACTGGTCATTGGGGATCAACAGCACCCCGTCAACCTGCTCAGGGTGCTCGACGGCGAGCCAGTCGTCGCCCGTGAGGGGATCGTCGGCTGGCCCGAACGCCTGGGACGAGGAAACCGTCTTACACCCCAACGTCACGCGCTCCTTGTCGACCGCGCAGGCGTCCACTGCGGGATCGAAGTATTCATCGGCGCCGTCGAAGCGGAAGCGGAAGTGGACCTGGTCGCCTTCGGAGGGCACTTGCGGGTGGGGCTCAAGGCTCCAGTCAACGACCGCGGCGGTGACGCCGAGAGACTGCCCATCCGTGTCCACGACCTGCACCCTGACACCGGCCTTACCGCGCTCCGCCGTCGTGTCGGTGCAGCCCCAGGAAGAGCAGCCGGACAGGGCGAGAATCACCAGAGCCAGCGGGGCAACGGCGAGTACCCGTGCGGGGAACACTGAGATGACCTCCAGTCGGGCTGAGGCGCGGCAGTGTATCCCGGGGCCTGGCAGCTGCGGGTGATGGTGGCGAGCGCCTGCGGCGGCGAAGCCGAAGCGCAGAGGAGCCCCGTGAAGTAGGCGGGTGCTTGAAGCAACTGCATTGGCCTTGCGGGTCGCCTCCCCGGCAGGCGCGGGCCCGCGGGTCTCCGGCGCCCGGTACGGCAGACGCCCCGCGCCGCCTCCCTGCTCGGGAGGCGGGGCGGGG
>NZ_BAAHCA010000712.1:0-2550 GCF_054776295.1 Streptomyces sparsus | reverse complement strand
CCGGCAGCGGCCGGTTCCCCGGGCCCGCGCCCCGCGCCCGGCGCGATGTTGTCCGGCCAGGGGCCGGGTGCCAGGGTGGGGGCATGGGCGCACTGATCGCACAGCTCCGGGACGGGCTCCCCGCCGACGCGGTCCTCACCGACCCCGACGTCATGGCCGCCTACACCCACGACATGGCCAGCTTCTGCACGGCCGGCACGCCCGCCGCGGTGGTGCTGCCGCGCACCGTCGAACAGGTCCAGCACGTCATGCGGACCGCCACCGCCACCCGCACCCCGGTCGTGCCGCAGGGCGCCCGCACCGGCCTGTCCGGCGCCGCCAACGCCACCGACGGCTGCGTCGTCCTGTCGCTGCTGCGCATGGACCGCATCCTGGAGATCAACCCCGTCGACCGGATCGCCGTCGTCGAACCGGGCGTCGTCAACGCCACCCTGTCCCGCGCGGCCCTCGACGTCGGCCTGTGCTACCCGCCGGACCCCTCCAGCTGGGAGGAGTGCACCATCGGCGGCAACATCGGCACCGCCTCCGGCGGGCTGTGCTGCGTCAAGTACGGGGTCACCGCCGAATACGTGCTCGGGCTCGACGTGGTGCTCGCCGACGGCCGACTGCTCACCACCGGCCGCCGCACCGCCAAGGGCGTCGCCGGCTACGACCTCACCCGGCTCTTCGTCGGCTCCGAGGGCAGCCTGGGCATCATCGTGCGAGCCGTGCTCGCCCTGCGGCCCCGGCCGCCCGAGCAACTCGCGCTGGCCGCCGAGTTCCCCTCCGCGCAGGCCGCCGGTGACGCGGTCTGCCGCATCATGGCGGGCGGCCACACACCGTCGCTGCTCGAACTCATGGACCGCACCACGCTCCGGGCCGTCAACCGGCTCACCCGCATGGGACTGCCGGAGACCACCGAGGCCCTGCTGCTCGCGGCCTTCGACACCCCCGATCCGGCAGCGGACCTCGCCGCGGTCGGTGCCCTCTGCGAGGCCGCCGGTGCCAGCCAGGTGGTGCCCGCCGAGGACGCCGCCGAGTCCGAACTGCTGCTCGCCGCCCGGCGGTCCGCGCTCGTCGCCCTGGAGGCGGTAAAGGGCACCACGATGATCGACGACGTGTGCGTGCCGCGCTCCCGGCTCGCCGAGATGCTGGACGGCGTCGCCACGATCGCCGAGAAGCACCGTCTCACCATCGGTGTGTGCGCCCACGCGGGCGACGGCAACACCCATCCGACGGTCTGCTTCGACGCCGCCGACCCGGACGAGGCGGCCCGCGCCCGGCAGTCCTTCGACGAGATCATGGGGCTCGGACTGGAACTGGGCGGCACCATCACCGGCGAACACGGCGTGGGCGTGCTGAAGAAGGAGTGGCTTGCCCGGGAACTCGGCCCGGTAGGGCTGGAGTTGCAGCAGGGCGTCAAACAGGTCTTCGACCCGCTGGGCCTGCTCAACCCGGGCAAGCTGTTCTGACGTCGGCCGACGCGGACGGTCCGGCACCGCCGGTCAGGCGCCGGGTTCACCGCCGCCGTCCTCGTTGGCGCACCCGCCGCCGGACCGCACGTCGTCACCGCTGGCCGGGGCCAGCAGCGCGCCGATCGCCCGGTCGAGGCACAGCTGCTCACTCTCCGCCCCGGGCGGCACCGCCCGCAGAGTGCGCTCCAGCCAGGCCGACACCGCGTCCACCGGGGCCTCCAGCAGGGCGTCGCCGTCGGGTGAGCTGAGCGCCATGCAGACCACGGACCGGTCGTCGGCCTTGGTCGGCCAGACCCGCACGTCACCGTGCCCGCTCGGCCGGAAGACGCCCTCCACCAGCAGGTCGCGGGAGAACGTCCAGTGGACCGGGTGGGGGGAGCCGATGTGGAAGGCGATGTGCACGGCGTAGGGGTCATCGGTGCGGTAGCTCAGCCGGGCCGGCACGGCGACGCCGTGCTCGGGCGACAGCACGAGCCTCAGTTCCAGTTCCCTCTCCACAGCGGTGTGCATGACGACAGGCCCCTCTCTGGTTGTCTCTCCTCGCGGCGACCCACGGCCCCGCAGGAAGAGAGAGCGCGCCGCCCCCGCTTCCTTACGCGACTTCGCCGCACTTCTTTCGCGGGATGTGCCGGGACGGCCGCCCGGACGGGTGAGGCCGCCCGGAAAGCACGCGCCGGAAGCCCGCCGGGTGTCGCCCGGAAAGGTGGGGGACCTTGCCGGACGGCCGCGGGCGGCCCCCCGACTCTGGTAGATGTGGACCCGGCCACCCGGACGCGGCAGCACGGGCAGCCGAACAGACCAGCACCCACGGCCAACCAGACACGGGACCGGGACAGATGAGCGCGCCTCCTTCGAGATCCGCCAACGGCACCACACCGGCCGGGTACTACCCGGACCCGTCCATCCCCGGATACATCCGCTACTGGGACGGCGCGGCCTGGGTGCCCGGAACGAGCCGGCCCGAACCCCGCGACGGCGAACCGACCCCGCAGCCGCCGCCGGGGGTGACCCCGCGCACCCCGCCGAAGGAGGAGACCGGCCCGGTCTTCTTCGACGAGGTGCCGCACACCGCCCCCGCGTCAGCCGCCCCCGCACG